>MEKM01000074.1:3779-10356 GCA_001766965.1 Acidobacteria bacterium RIFCSPHIGHO2_01_FULL_67_28
CGAAGAAAAAGTTCGCGCCTGCTGGTGCGCCCGGGCGGCCGGGGCCGACTTCGTCAAGACCTCGACCGGCTTCGGCCCGGGCGGCGCCGCCGCGCACGACGTCGAGCTGATGCGGCTCACCGTCGGCCCCGAGATGGGCGTCAAGGCCGCCGGCGGCATCCGCAGCTACCAAGAGCTGAAAGCGATGCTCTCGGCCGGCGCCACCCGCATCGGCGCCTCGGCCAGCGTGCGCATCCTGCAGGAAGCGGCCGGCGCGCCCGGTGAGCCGGCGCTCGCGGCCGCGCGGTACTAGTTTGCAGGGAGGAGTCATGGCCACTTCCGCTCAACTCTCGCGGCGGTCGTTCACGCAACTCGTGGGCCTCGGCGCCGGCGCGGCGCTCTTGCCGGTGCAGGCGCGCGGGCTCGAGGAGCGTATGGCTCTGCGGGCCGGCGCGTGGCTCGAGCCGGCGAAGCTTCTCCCGAAGGACCCGCAGAACCTCATCCTGCTTAACTCCAACGAGAACCCCTACGGGCCGTCGCCGGCGGCGCGCGAGGCGATGATCGAAGCGCACAGCGTGGCCTGCCGCTACCCCGACTACCACGCCGACCTGATCCACGAGAAAGTGGCCGCCTATCACGGCGTGACGCCGGACATGGTCGAGGTCACCTGCGGCTCGACGGAAGTCTTGAAGGTCTGCGCCATGGCTTTCCTCGCTCCCGGGAAACGCCTCGTGGTCGCCGATCCCACTTTCGAAGCCATGGCCCGATACGCCCAGCTGGCGGGCGCGGAAGTCGTCAAGGTTCCCTGCGACGCGGCCTGGCGGCACGACCTGGAGGCCATGGCGAAGGCGGCGCAGGAGCGCCCGGGGCTCGTTTACCTTTGCAACCCCAACAACCCCACCGGCACGCTGGTCTCCCGCGCGGCCATTGAAAAGTTCCTCGCCCGGATGCCGGCCGAGAGCGTGGCCCTGGTGGACGAAGCCTACTTCCACTTCGCCGACGACCCCGGCTACGGCACCCTGCTCGGCTCGGTGAAAGCGGGCGCGAAGGTCGTGGTCGCCCGCACCTTCTCGAAGATTTACGGGATGGCGGGGCTGCGCCTGGGCTACGCCGTGGCCCGGCGTGACCTCATCGAGAGGATGCGGCCCCACCAGGTCAGCGAGAGCTGGAACGTGATGGCCTGCGCCGCGGCGCTCGCCAGCCTCGAGGACAAGGAGTTCGTCGAGCGCAACCGCCGCCTGAACCGCGACGCTCGCGCCGCTCTGGCGGCGGCGATGCGCCGGCGCGGTCGCGGCTTCATCTCCTCGGAGACCAACTTCGTCTGCGTCCACGTGGGCGGGCCGGTGCGCCCGGTCATCAACGCGTTCCGCGAGCGCGGCATCTCCGTGGGCCGGCCCTTCGCGCGGCTGGACGAGCACATCCGCGTCTCGCTGGGCACGCCGGAAGAAATGGAAAAGTTCGTCGCCGCGTTCGACGGCATCGTCGCGCGCGCCTAGTCGCGGCTCTGGCGCAAGCGGGCGTTCTCCTGTATAATGCAACCTTTGAGCCCGCCGGGCGTCCAATTACCCATAGGCTCCCAGCGGGCGAACTGCGTATGGACGAGACCCTGAAAGACAATTTGGCTGCCCCGGAGAGCGCCCAGGTGGCGCGGGACGAAGAGGCCTTGTTCGGAGCCGACCCCTGCGCGCGCTCGGCCAGTGAAGCCGACGTCATCGGCTGCCTGCTCCAGGTGGCCGAAGAGCTCAACTCCACGCTCGACCTCGACGAAGTCCTCCGCAAGGTGGCCGTGCGCGTCAAGCCGCACATCGACTACGACACTTTCGGCATCCACCTGCTCGACCCGCTCGGGCAGGAGCTGCGCATCCGCTTCGGCATCGGCTACCCGCAGGAAGTGGTCGAGCACTGGCGCCTGGGCTTGGGGCAGGGTCTGGTGGGCACGGCGGCCCAGACCGGCCAGCCGGTGCGCGTCGGCAACGTCAGCGACGACCCGCGCTACATCAGCGCCGGCGAAGGCATCTGCTCGGAGATGGCCATCCCCCTGGTGGTCAAGACCCGCACCATCGGCGTCCTCGACGTCGGCTCGCGCCGCTGCGACGCCTTCACCGACAGCCACCAGCGCCTCCTCACCTTCCTGGCCGGGCACCTGGCCAACGCCATCGAGAACGCCCGGCTTTACGAGAACCTGCGCGAGCAGACTCGCACCCTGTCGCTCTTGCACGAAGTCAGCCGGGAGCTGACCGCCATCCTCGACCGCGAAGAGCTGCTGCGGCGGGTGGCGAAGCGCGTCAAGCGGCTGGTGGACTACCACGGCTTTCACGTGATGCTCTGGAACGAGGAGACGCAGTTGCTCGAGAACGCCTTCTCGCTGCGCTTCGACGAGCGGCTGGCCATTAAGGCCGGGCTGCCGATGGGCGTCGGCATCTGCGGCACCGCGGCCGCCCTGCGCCAGCCGGTGCGCGTCCCCAACGTCCACCTCGACCCGCGCTACGTCACCTGCGGCGACGCCGTCGACGTCCACTCCGAGCTGGTGGTGCCCCTGGTGGTCAAGGACCGCCTCATCGGCGTGTTGGATCTCGAAAGCACCGAGTACAACGCTTTCACCGAGCAGCACGAGCAGATGCTCTCCACCCTGACCTCCTACATCGCCATCGCCTTCGAGAACGCCCGGCTGTACGAAAAAGTCCGCGAGGATGAGCGCCGCCTGGAGATGGACATGGAAATGGCCCGCGACATCCAGCGGCGGCTGCTGCCGGAGGCGCCCCCGCGGGTGCCCGGGCTCGACATCGCCGTCGGCTATGTGCCGGCGCGGCAGCTCGGCGGCGACGTCTTCGACTTCCTCTCCTACAGCGACGGCCGGCTGGGCGTGGCCGCGGGCGACGTGGCCGGCAAGGCCACCGCCGCCGCTCTCTACGGCGCGCTCGCCATCGGCATCCTGCGCGGGCACGTGGTCGAGCATCCCTGCGAGCCGGCGGAAATGCTGGGGCTGATGAACGGATACTTGCGCAAGCCGCGCATTGACAACCGCTTCATGGCCCTCGCTTTCGCGCTCTACGACCCGAAGAGCAAGATGCTGACGATTGCCAACGCCGGCTTCCCCCGGCCCCGTTTGGTCCGCGGCGGGCGGGTGGAGGAGATCTGCATCGACGGCGTGCCGCTCGGCATCCTGCCCGACATCCACTACGAGGAAAAGAAGCTCGCCCTGCAAGTGGGCGATGTTGTCGTCTTCTGCTCGGACGGCATCCACGAGTGCATGGACAAGCAGGAGCAGGAGTTCGGCGACCAGCGCGTGGAAGCCCTGCTGGCCGAGCTGGCTGGCGGCTCCGCCGAGCAAGTCGCCCAGGGCTTGATCCAGGCCACCGACCGCTTTGCCACCGGCAACGGCAGCCACGCCGACGACCGCACCGTCGTCGTCCTCAAAGTCTCCCGCGACTAAGCAACACACTCCGCCCTCCTGTCATTCTGAGCGGAGCCCGTCTTCCAGTGAAGCCGTTCAGTGCCAAGTCCCAGGGCGGAGCGAAGAATTTCAGCTGAGATGCTTCGCCCCGAAGCTTCGGGGCTCAGCAGGACAACAGGTGTTGCTTGGGTAGGGCGGGGGCTTGTCCCCCGCCGCGACGGGGTACGAGGCGAGAGGTAGCGCGGGTTGGCCGCAGGACTACCCGCGGCTTTCTCCTTGCCAACGGGAGACGACGGCGGCGGCCAGGCAGTTGCCCACCACGTTCACGCCGGTGCGCGGCATATCCAGGATGGGATCAATCGCCAGCAGGAACCCGAACCCGGCGCCCACGACTTCCGCCGGCAGCCCGAAACTCGCCAGGCCCGCCACCAGCGCCACCAGCGACCCCCGCGGCACCAGCGGCACGCCCTTGGCGACGACGTAGAGCGTCGCCGCCAGCGCCGCCTGCTCGGCGAGCGAGAGCGGGAGGTTGAAGGCCTGGGCGAGAAAAAGCGCGGCCACGCCGATGTAGAGCGTCGAGCCTGCCAGGTTGAAGCTGTATCCGGTGGGGAGCACGAAGGCCACCACGCGCCGCGGCGCGCCGAAGGCTTCCATCGCTTCCATGGCCTTGGGCAGCGCCGCCGCGCTCGAAGTAGTGGCGAAGGCGATGGCAAAAGGCTCTTTCACCGCGCGGAAGAAGGCGCCCACCGGCACGCGGAACCAGAAGCAGAGCAGCGGGTAGAGCCCGAGGAACACCAGCCCCAGCCCCGCGTAGACCGCCACCGTCAACCAGAAGAAATTCTCGCCGACGCGCAGGCCGTGCTTGCCCACCAGCCCCGCCGTCGCGCCCAGCACGCCCACCGGCGCCAGCATCATGATGATGTCGGTGAAGCGGTACATCACTTCGGCGAGCGAGCGGCAGAATTCGACCATGGGCCGGCCGCGCTCGCCCGTCAGCACCAGCGCCACCGCAAAGAGCAGCGAGAAGACCACGATTTGCAGGACGTCGCCGCGGACCACCGCGTCCACGATGTTCTGCGGGAACAGCCGCACCCAGAAGGAGGCTTCTTCGGCCGGCGGCGTCGGCGGCGCCACCCCTTCGGCCGGCGGCGTCAGGCCCTGGCCGGGCTGGAAGAGATTTCCCAGGACGAAGGCCAGCAGCATCACCGCCGCAGTGACAAGCAGAAAGTAGGCGATGGCCTGCGCGGCCATGGCTCCCAACTTGCGCAGCTCGCCCGAGCCGGCAATCCCCACCACCAGCGTCGAAAACACCAGCGGAGCGATGATGACCAGCACCAGCCGGATGAAGATGGTGGCGAGGATCTCCAGCCGCTGGCCCAGCCCCGGCCAGAGGCTGCCGAGAACGGCGCCCAGGAGCAAGGCGAGGAGGATTTGGACGGTAAGGCTGCGGAGGAAGTGGAGCGGCGAGCGCTTCACCGCTCGCCCCAGTGCAGCTTGCTGCGCAGCACCTGGAAGTAGTCGCGGTTGGGGGAGACCACCAGGCGGATGACGCGGTCGGACTTGGAGACGCGCACGCGGTCGCCGTTGTGCAGCTCTTCGCCCACCTGGCCGTCCACCGTCACATAGACCGCCTCCCCGGGGTTGTGCATCTGCACTTCGATGCGGCTCTCGCCCGGCATCACCAGCGGCCGGTTGGTCAGCATGTGCGGGGCGATGGGGGTCATCACCATCGCCTCCACGCTCGGCAGCACGATGGGCCCGCCGGCCGAGAGCGAATAGGCGGTCGAGCCGGTCGGGGTCGAGAAGATGAGGCCGTCGGCGCGGATGCGGCTGACGAAGCGCCCGCCCACGCTGACGTCGAAGTCCACGATGCGCGCCAGCGCCGCCTTGTGCAGCACGATGTCGTTGAGCGCCCGGTAGCGGGTGACCGCCTTGCCGCCGCGCTCCACTTCGGCGTCGAGCATCCGCCGCGTGTCCATCCGGTGGCGGTCGGCCAGCACGTCGTCCAGCACGCCGTACATCTCGTCCAGAGTGATTTCGGTCAGGAAGCCCAGGCTGCCCAAGTTGACCGCCAGCAGCGGGACGTCGTGCTGGTGGACCAGGCGGGCGGCCGCCAGCAGCGTCCCGTCACCGCCCAGCACGGCCAGCAAATCCACCTTTGCCGGAATCTCTTCCCGCGGTAGGCCGCCTTTCTGGCCGAGGCAGTTCAGCGTCTGCTGGTCGCAGACGGCTTCGATCCCGTGTTTCTTCAGCCAGTCGAGCAGGCCCGGGGCGACCGCGCAGATGTCTTCCTTCTTGGGCTTGGAGATGATGCCGACGGCGCGGAGTTTCATCGTCGCTGGATTCTACACCGCGCGCCGGAGCGTGGCGCGGAGAAAAAACTCGCGGTTGCCTTCGGCGCCCGGCAGGCGGGACTCGCGGACGTCAATCTCTTCCAGGCCCAGCGCCGCCGCCGCCCGGCGGACTTTTTCGACCGCCTGCACGTGCAGCGCCGGATCCCGCACGATGCCGCCTTTGCCCACTTGCCGGCGGGTCAGCTCGAATTGCGGCTTGACCAGGATGAGAAACACCGCGGCCGGCCGCGCGCAGGCCACAACTGCCGGGAGAATCTTTTCGACGGAAATGAAAGCGACGTCAATCGTGACCAGGTCGGCCGGCTCGCCGATGTCCGTCGGCTTCAGGTAGCGGGCGTTCAGGCCTTCGCGGACGACGACGCGCTTGTCCTGGCGCAGCTTCCAGTCGAGTTGGCCTTTGCCGACATCCACCGCATAGACGCGGGCGGTGCCATGTTGCAGGAGGCAGTCGGTGAAGCCGCCGGTTGAGGCGCCGATGTCGAGGCAGACTTTGCCCGTGGGGTCGAGCCCGAAATCGGCCAGCGCGCCTTCGAGCTTCAGGCCGCCGCGGCTCGCATAGCGCAACGGCTGGCCGACGAGTTCAATCCGCGCGTCCGGCCGCACCGCGGCGCCGGCTTTGCTGGCGGCTTGACCGTTTACCTGAATTTGCCCGGCGAGGATCAGCGCTTGGGCTTTCTCGCGGCTCGCGGCCAGCCCGCGCTCGACCATTAGCTTGTCCAGCCGAAAGCGCGGCATGAGGGATGGTCAGGCGACACGGGCGAGGATGTGGCGGGCGAGAGCGGCCAGCACGTCGGCGCGCTCACCGAGGAAGTCGAGCTCGGCGCAGGCGGCCTCCACAAGCTTCGTCGCC
>MEKM01000075.1:0-13526 GCA_001766965.1 Acidobacteria bacterium RIFCSPHIGHO2_01_FULL_67_28
CCACCGGCTGGCCGCCCAGGCGCGCGAAGCCCACGACGATGTTCTTCGCGTAGTGCTCCTGCACCTCGAAGAAGTAGCCCTCGTCCACCACCAGCCGAATCAGCTCCTTGATGTCGTAGGGTTGGAGCGGGTCGGCGGGGACAATGTGGTTGAGCTTCTCTTCGGCCCGGTCGGCGGGGTCGCGCGTGGCGCGCCGTGGCGGGTCGTCGAGGTTGTTCGAGGGGATGAAGCCCACGAGCTCGCGCATCATCGCCAAGCACTCGCGGTCGTCGCCGGCCAGGAAGTGCGCGACCCCGCTCGTCTGGTTGTGCGTCATCGCTCCGCCGAGCTCTTCTTTGGTCACCTCTTCGTGGGTCACCGTCCGGATGACGTCGGGCCCGGTGACGAACATGTAGCTGGCGTCGCGCGTCATGAAGATGAAGTCGGTGATGGCGGGCGAATAGACGGCGCCCCCGGCGCACGGCCCCATGACGGCCGAAATCTGCGGGATGACCCCGCTCGCCAGCGTGTTGCGCAGGAAGACGTCGGCGTAGCCCTTGAGCGACATCACGCCTTCCTGGATGCGCGCCCCGCCCGAGTCGTTCAAGCCGATGATGGGCGCGCCGTTCTTCACCGCCAGGTCCATCACCTTGCAGATTTTTTCGGCGTTGGCCTCGGAGAGCGACCCGCCGAAGACGGTGAAGTCCTGCGCGAAAACGTAGACCAGGCGGCCGTCAATGCGCCCGTAGCCGCTGACGATGCCGTCGCCCGGCAGGCGCTGCTCCTCCATCCCGAACTCGTCGCAGCGGTGGAGGACGAACTTGTCGAGCTCTTCGAACGTGTCCGGGTCGAGCAGCAGCTCGATGCGCTCGCGCGCTCCGAGCTTCCCGGCCTGGTGCTGCTTCTCGCGGCGCTCGGCGCCGCCGCCCTCTTCGGCGGCCAGGTCGCGCCGGCGCAGCTCCTCCAGCCGCGCCTCGGCCGCGTGGTTTTCCGTTGCTCGTTTCCGCGCGCTCATCGGCTAGAAGGATAGCAGATATCAGATTTGAGATTTCAGAATCGTTGCCTAGACGCCGGACCAGTCTTCGCTCCTCTCCTCTGTCATTCCGAGCCCCGATAGCCAGCCCGGGCAGGCATTCGGGGCGAGGAATCTCAGCGCGGCAGGCAGGTACCGCGCCGCGCTTCTAGACTCCGCTCCAATCCTCACAGAGGATGATGCTATTCGTCGGGCGCTGGGGGTCGTACTTGACGCTGGCGGCCTGGCCGGAGGCGACGCGCCGGAGGTCGAGCCGGTGGCGGACGAACCCGATGTCCTGCGCCGCCTGGTACTCGACCCCGCGCACCTCGTACTTGTAAACGAGCAGATACGCCGGCGCCTGCCCGTCCGCTACCTCGTCCTTCAGCTCCACGACGCGCCCCTCGACGATGCGTCCCACGCGGTTGATGTGCAGCCGCCGCTGCCGCTCCGCTTCCGCCGGGTCCAGCCGGCGCGACTTCCACCGCCACACCAGCCCGGTGGCAATGAGCAGGACGGCGGTAGCGAGGAGAACGTAGGTGAGAAGCGTCAGCGGGTCAGTCGTCACTTCTTGTTCTTGCCGGCTTGCCCGACCGCAAGGCGGGCCTCCACGGGAAGGATGTCGCCGAGCACGGCGCGCGCCTTCTCCCAATCTTTCAAGAATGCGTCGAGGCCCTTGTCGGTGAGCGGGTGCTTGAAAAGCTGCTCGAAGACCTTGTAGGGCATGGTGGCGATGTGGGCGCCGAGCTTGGCGGCTTCGATGACGTGCATGGGGTGGCGCAAGCTCGCCGCCAGCACCTGCGTCTCGAAGTTGTAGGGCCGGTAGACTTCCATAATCTCGCGCAGCAGCCGCATGCCGTCCTGGCCGATGTCGTCCAGGCGCCCGAGGAACGGGCTGACGAAGTAGGCGCCCGCCTTCGCCACCAGCAGCGCCTGCGCCGGGCTGAAGACCAGCGTCACGTTCACCCGGATGCCCTCGCGCCGCACCGCCTTGATGGCCTTGAAGCCCTCCGGCGTCATCGGAATCTTGACCACGATGTTCGGGTGGAGCGCCGCAATCTCGCGCGCCTCGGCGATCATCCCGGCGGCGTCGGTCGCCACCACTTCGCCGTTGACGATGTCCACCAGCCCGCACATCTCGACCAGCGCTTCGCGGAAGGGCTTGTTCTCCTTGGCGAGCAGCGTGGGGTTGGTGGTGACGCCGTCGAGCACCCCGAGCTCCGCCGCCCGGCGGACTTCCTCGACGTTGCCCGTGTCCAGGAAGAACTTCATCGTCTCCTCCTCCTACGCGGCGACCGGGTTGCGTAGCCGCCCGATGCCCTCAATCACGACTTCCACCACGTCACCCGGCTGGAGCGGCCCGACGCCCGCCGGCGTTCCGGTCGAGATGACGTCGCCGGGCTCCAGGGTCATGACCGAACTAATGAAGCGTATTATAGCATCGAGCGGAAAAATCATCTCCGTGGTGGCGCCGCGCTGGCGGCGCGCGCCGTTGACGTAGGTTTCCACCACGAGTCCCCCGGCGTCCAACCCCGTAGCGATGACCGGGCCCAGCGGGCAGAAGGTGTCGAAGCCCTTCGCGCGGGTGAACTGCCCGTCGGCCTTCTGCAAATCGCGCGCGGTGATGTCGTTCAGGCAGGTGAAGCCGAAGAGATAGTCAAGCGGGTTCTCTTCGGGCTTGAGTCGTCCGCAGCGTTTGCCGATGACCAGCGCCAGCTCGCCTTCGTAGTCCACTCGGCGCGACGCCGGCGGATAGACGATGGGCGCTTCCGGCCCGATGACCGCCGAGGGCGGCTTCAGAAAGAGCAGCGGGTCGCGCGGCGGTTCATTGCCCAATTCAGCTGCGTGCTCGCGGTAGTTGCGCCCGAGGCAGACGATTTTCGTCGGCTGGCAGGGGGCCAGCAACCTTACTTCGCCCAGGCCGTGCGTCGCGCCCGTCGGCCGACCGCCCGCCCAGGGCGCGCTCGACAGCACTTCGACGCGTTCGCCCTCCAGCCGCCCGTAGGCCGCTGCGCCCCGCGCCTCAAACCGCACGTACTTCCCCACGCTCATCGCGCCAACCCTATAGCTCTGTCATTCCGACCCCGCCCATTCCCTTCTTGGTGGCACAGGCCTCTGGCCTGTGGGCACCGTGAACACCGGCGAGACGCCGGTGCCACTAAAGTCAGCATGGGCGGGGGAGGAATCTGCATTCCCGTCATCAGGGCTGCGGCTGCTCCGGCGGCAACGGGGTGGCGGAAACTTCTTCCGAGTGCGGGCTCTCATTGCCCTCGGCGTCCACTGCCGTCACCACATAGTAGAAAGTCACACCCACCGGCAACCCGGTGTCGGCGAAGCTCTGCGCGCGCAGCAGCTCTTTGGTCAGGCGCTCGTAGCCGCGGCCGGGCTCGCGGCTGCGATAGATGTGATAGCCGACCAAATCGGCGGCGGGGCTGGCGTCCCAGGTCAAGTCGGCGCGTCCGGCTCCGGCGATGATGATGACGTGCGCGGGCGCAGGCGGCGGAAAGACGTCGCGGGCGTCAACCTCGGCGGCCGCGGAGTTGTCGCTCTCGACGGTGTCGGCGCCGAACTGCGCCAAAGTGCGGATGCGGTACCAGTACTTCCTCCCGAACTGGAAGTCGGTGTCTTCGTAGACGGTGGTGGGGGCGGTGCCGCGCAGGGCGAAGGGCCCTTCGGCGCTGGCCTCGCTGCGGTAGATCTGGTAGCCGGCGATGGCCTCGAGGGGCGTGCTGCTGGTGGTGCGTTGCGGAGCCGCCCAGCGCAGCTCGAGGGCGCGCTCGGTCACGCGCGTCTCGATGCGCCCGATGGGCGCGGCCACCGGGTAGAGCCGCACGGCGGCCAGGTTGGAGAAACCGGCGTCCTGCCGCTTGGCGTTCACCGCTTTCACGGCGTAGACGGCGGTGCGGCCCGCCTGCTGGCCGAGCGCGGCGGCGCCGAGCGGGTCGGGGAAGATCACGATGTCGTTCCGCCGGAAGGACTCGACCACGCGCTCGGGCAAGACGTAAACCACCTTGGCCGCGGCGGCGAACTTTTCTTCGTCGGGCGCTTCGGCCAGAAACGCCCGGTAGATTTCCAGGCGCGGCCAGCCCTCCATGCGCGTCCCGTCGGTGTAGAGCCGCCCGACCGTCCAGCGCAGCACTACCCGCTCGCCCACCTGATTGGCCGCCAGCCCCGTGGGCACGACCGGGATCTTCGCCGTCGGCGGCACCGGCGGCCCCGCCACCCCGCAGGCGACCAAAGCCGCGAGGAAAAGCAGCAGGGTGAATCCGGGCAGCACTCGCCCCGTTCCAACGTGACGGCAGGCTTGCGGGAGAGGAGCGTTAGGCGGCGTGGTCAAGTTGGAACGGGGCTAGAGGATGTAGCGGCTCAAGTCCTGGTTCTTGGCGATTTCGGCCAGCATCTTGCGCACGTAGGCACCGTCGATTTCCATTTCTTTGCCGCGCAGGTCGGGGGCTTCGAAGGAAATCTCCTCGAGCAGCTTCTCCATCACGGTGAACAGCCGCCGGGCGCCGATGTTTTCCGTCTGCTCGTTCACCAGCGTGGCGAAGCGGGCGATCTCGTTGATCGCCTCCTCGGTGAAGCTGACCTGCAAGCCCTCGGTCTCGAGCAGCGCCGTGTACTGGCGGATGAGGGCGTTGCGCGGCTCCTGCAGGATGCGGATGAAGTCTTCGGTGCGCAGCGAGTGCAGCTCCACGCGGATGGGGAAGCGGCCCTGGAGCTCGGGGATGAGGTCGCTGGGCTTGGCCACGTGAAAAGCGCCGGCGGCGATGAAGAGGATGTGGTCGGTCCGCACCAGGCCGTAACGGGTGTTGACCGTCGTTCCCTCCACGATGGGCAGGATGTCCCGTTGCACTCCCTCGCGGCTGACGTCGGGCCCGTGCCCCGCTTCGCGCCCGGCGATCTTATCCAGCTCGTCGAGGAAGATGATGCCCGAGTCCTCCACGCGGCTCACCGCCGTGCGCGCCACCTGCTCCATGTCGATCAGCCGACTCTCTTCTTCCTGCACCAGGTAGTCCTGGGCCTCCGACACCTTCATCCGCCGCTTTTTCTTCTGCTGGCCGAAGAGCCCCGGGAGCATCTCCTTGATGTTGATGTCCATCTCTTCGACGCCGGAGCTCGAAACGATTTCGAAGGCGGGGAAGCTGCGCTCGCGAACTTCCACTTCGACTAGTTTGTCGTCGAGCTTCCCTTCGCGGAGCTGGACGCGCAGGCGCTCGCGCGTCTTCTGGAAGTGCTCCTGGGCGGCGGCCAGCTCTTCCGAGGACGCGCCCGCGGGCGGAGGCAGCGGCGGCAGCAGCAGGTCGAGCAGGCGCTCTTCGGAGTTCATCTCCGCGCGCTCGGAAACCTCCTCGAGCTTCTCCTCGCGGATCATCTCGATGGAGACGTCCACCAGATCGCGGATCATGGACTCGACGTCGCGGCCCACGTAGCCGACTTCGGTGTACTTCGACGCCTCCACCTTCAGGAAGGGCGCGTTCGCCAGCCGCGCCAGCCGCCGCGCGATCTCCGTCTTCCCCACCCCCGTCGGCCCGATCATCAGGATGTTCTTGGGGAGGACTTCGTCGGCGAGGTCGGGCGCGAGCTTGCGCCGGCGGATGCGATTGCGCAGGGCGATGGCCACGGCGCGCTTGGCGGGCTGCTGGCCGATGATGTACTTGTCGAGCTCGGCGCAAATCTGCCGCGGGGTCAGCTCGCGCAGCGGCGCCGGGAGCGTGTCCAGCTCTTTTTGTTCCCGAACGACTTCGGGCAGCTCGATGGCCATCTCCAACGCCCCTAGACAGGCTCGGCCCCGTTCGCTCCGGGACCGCCAAAAATTATAACACGCCGCTGCGGCTGGCTAGCCCGAGTCCGGCTAGTGGGCGCGGAAGCCGGCGCGGCCGACGGCGGCGATGAGCTGGTCGCGGTTGGCGCGCGCGGGGTCGAAGGTGACGCTGGCCATCCTGCTCGCGTAGTCCACCGTCGCTCCGGCCACGCCCGGGACCTTGCGCAGCTCTTCGGTCACCACCAGGGCGTCGGTCTCCGACTCCATCCCTTCGACCCGCAGCTCCACCCGGTCGAGCACGGCGCGGGCCGGGTGGCCGCCGCCCGCGGGCAGGTTCGGCACCGAGCGCTGGTACATCTTGAGCGCGATCACCGTCACCACCAGGATGACCACCAGCACCAGCACGATTTGAATGAACCCCACGCCGCGGCTGTGCCGCTCACGAGTTCTGGTTTTCACTCCGGCACTTACCTTGTCATGCTGAGCGAAGCGAAGCATCGTAAGCGTGCGCCTCGGGCTTGCGGCTACAACTCTTCGAATACGAAATTGGCGTTGGTGAAGACGCAGATGGAGGCGGCGATCTGCATGGCCTCCTGGGCGACTTCGCGGGCCGAGAGCTTGGTGTGCTGCATCAGGGCGCGCGCCGCCGCCAGGGCGTAGGGCCCGCCGGAGCCGATGGCGCAGACGCCGTCGTCGGGCTCGATGATGTCGCCGTTGCCGCTGAGAAGGAAGGTGCTCTTCTCGTCGGCCACCAGCAGCAGCGCGTCCAGGTGCCGCAGCGCCTTGTCGGTGCGCCACTCCTTGGCCAGCTCCACCGCCGCCCGGGCCAGGTTGCCGTGGTGCTCCTGGAGCTTGGCTTCGAAGCGGCTGAAGAGCGAGAGCGCGTCGGCGGTCGAGCCGGCGAACCCCGCCAGCACCTTGTCGTTGTAGAGCCGGCGGATTTTCTTGGCCGTCTGCTTCACAATGGTGTTCCCCATACTGACCTGGCCGTCGCCGGCGAAGACGACTTTGGCGTCGCGCCGCACCGAAAGCACGGTGGTGCCGTGGGGGGCGTCGGGGGAGGCAGCGGGCTTCACGGAGTTTTTCCTCGAGCGCATTCTACCCCGTTCCTGAAGGTTCGCGGACGAGAAGTTGAAGCGCAGCCACACCAGCCTTCAGGAACGGGGTCTACCACCGCTGCGCTTACTTCACCTTCTGCCAGCGCTCTTCCAGCGAGGCGCGGGTGAAGAGGTTGTCGAGCAGCGGAGCGTTGTACTGCACCTCGGTCAGGTGGGCCTCGAAGGTGCGCAGGCCGTTGCGCTGCCGGGCCAGGTGCATGGGAGTCTTGATGCCCTGCACGGTGATGTACTTGGCGTAGTGGTCGGCGACCTGGGCGCGCTGGCCGGTGAGCGGGTCGCGCTGGTGGTAGCGGAGCTGCACGGGCAGATAACTTTCGGCGTCCACCACCAGGGTCAGGCTCTGGTTGTCTTCGTCCACCAGCTCGACGAGGTGGACGCGGCGGTTGTCGAGGAACTCCCGGCCCATGTAGTACAGCCCCATCTTCTCCCGGTGCACGCGGAAGCGCAGCAAGTAGTCGAGGTCGCGCCGGTTGCTTTTCTGGAAGTCCTCGATCTGCTCGGGGGTCATCTCGCGGATGCCCTGGCGGTCGAGCTCCCAGCCCTGCTCGTTGTCGTTCAGGTAGACGATCTTGCCGTCCTTGCCGATCTCGAACCGCTCCTTGCCGGGGAACTTGACGTAGTCCACGAAGCGGTCGCCGGGGCTGGCCAGCTGCCCGCGGTCGAAGCTATAGAGCCGCCCGCGCCGGGTGACGTCCTGCACGTGCAGGAACTGCGGCCCGCCCAGGGCCGCGATGGCGCGGTCGAGGATGTCCTGCGCCTGGTTCACCCCCGGCGCGGGGTTCTCCTGCTGCGGCCGGACCGGCGCCACCGCCGCTGCCAGCAAGACTATCAGCACCAAAACCGCTGTCCGTCGTCGCATCGCTCTACCCTACCAGAACCGCCCCGCCGTTTACATTGACGATTTCGCCGGTCATGAAGGTTGCCAGGTCGGAGGCCAGGAAAAGAATGGGCCCGGCGATTTCTTCCGCGCGCGCCACGCGCCCGAGCGGAATCTGCCGCTCCACCCAGCGGCGTCCGCGCGCCCGGCCGAGCACCGGCCGCGCCATGTCCGTGTCCACCCAACCCGGCGCCACCGAGTTGACGAGAATCCCGTGCGGGGCGAGCTCGGTCGAGAGGCTCTTTACCAAACTGATGACGCCGCCCTTGCTGGCGGCGTAGTGCGCGTGGAAAGCTTCACCGCGCTGTCCGGCCGTCGAAGAGATGGCGATGATGCGCCCGCGGACACGCCCTCCGGAGCTCAAGGAGCGCAGGAGGGGCTGGCGCTTCATCACCGGCACGGCGAAGCGGATGACGGCATAAACCGATTTCAGGTTGGTGTCGAGCATCCGGTCCCAGTCGCGCTCGCTCATTTTCTCGATGGGGGTATCAACCTCATTCCAGATGCCGGCGTTCGCCACCAGGATGTCCAGCCGGCGGAAGCGGCGCACGGCCGCTTGCACCAGCCGCCGGGCGTCGCGCACCCGGCTCAAGTCGGCGCGCACCGGGACGGCTTCCCCGCCCCGGCGGCGCACGCGCCGCGCCACCCGCGCGGCGGCGGCCCGGTGGCGATGGTAGCTGAAGACGACGCGGGCGCCCGCCGCGGCGAACATCTCCACCGCCGCCGCTCCGATACCGCGCGAGCCGCCGGTGATAAGCGCCACCCGGCCGTCCAATCGAATCATGCCGCCGCTCCCTGGTAGTTCCGCTCCATGATCTGCCGCACCCGCGCCACCAGCTCTCCCAGCCGCTCTTTGCCCATCCCCTCGGTGGCGATGGGGGGGTCGACGATCATCTCCACGCTCCCCGGGCGGATGTGCCAGGAGCGCGGCGAGAGCACGCGGCGGGAGCCGCGGATGGTAATCGGGACGATGGGCGCGCCGACTTTCAGGGCGGCCAGGAAAACTCCGGTGCGGAACTCTTCCAGTCCGCCACTCACGCTGCGGCCGCCTTCGGGGTAGACCACCAGCGAGCGCCCCTCGCGGATGTAGTTCACCGCCTGCAACAGCCGCCGCGCGTCGGCGTAGACGTTGGTGCGGCCGATGGGCAGGTGGCCGGTGCGCTTCAGGTGCCAGCCGAAAAACGGAATCGGAAAGAGCGTGGCCTTGGCCATGATGCGGAAGTCCACCGGCAGGTGGCCGAAGACGATGGGGATGTCGATGTAGCTTTGGTGGTTCGAGACGTAGACGTAGTGCCGGCCGCGCTCCACCTGCTCGAACCCGCGCACGCGCACCCGCACCCCGCAAATCAGTAGAATGCCCCGCGCCCACCAGCGGGCGATGACGTGCTGCCGCGCTCCGCCGGCGTCGAAAGGCGACACCAGAAGCGACACCCCGCCCATCAGAATCGTCCAGACAAAACAGAGCGGAATCGTGAACAGCAGCGAGCGCAGCAGGCCCAGGCTGTGCAGAAGCGGCTCCATCGCTTACCGAACCGCCGGCACTTCCCGCGGCCGCGGAGCGGCCGGCCGCGCCAGCGCCTGCCGGCAGTCGCCCACCAGAAAAAGCGACCCGGTCACGAACACCACATCGCCGGGCGCCGCCGCGTCCAGGGCCCGCGCCAGGGCTTGCGCCGGCTCCGGCTCGACGACGACGTTCGAGTTCGCCGCGCGCGCCAGGCGCGCCAGCGTCTCGGGACTGGCCGCCCGCGGCGTCCCCGGCCGGGTCACGACGATGGTGGCGGCCGGCGGGAAAAGGAGCTCCGCCACTTCTTCCACCGCCTTGTCGCGCACGGTGCCGTAGACAAGTTGTATGCGCCGGCCCGCCAAGTGTTCCGCCCAGAAGCGCGCCACTTGCCGCGCCCCTGCCGGGTTGTGGGCGCCGTCGAGGAAGATCAGCGGGTTCCGCCGCACGAGCTCCATCCGCCCGGGCCATTCGGCCGCGGCTATGCCTTGGGTGATGGCCTCCGCGGGAATCTTCCAGCCGCGCCGGGCCAGCTCGCGCGCGGCCGCGGCGGCCGCGACGGCGTTCTCGATCTGGAAAGCGCCGCGCAGGCTCGGCGCCAGGCGCAGCGTGAAACCCTTCGGGCCGCGCACGGCGAATTCATAGCGGCCAAAGTCGTGAGTCTTGATCTCTTCGGCATGGAAGGTCGCGGCCACGTCCACCACCGGCGCCCCCACCCCCTGCGCCCGCTCCGCCACCACGCGGCAAGCGACCCGATGGACGGCGGCGTTGATGACAGGCACGCCGGGCTTGAGGATGCCCGCCTTCTCCGCAGCGATCTTTTCGATGGAGTGGCCCAGGTAGCGCTCGTGGTCGAAATCGATGGCGGTGATGACCGTGACCTCGGGCGTGAGCACGTTGGTCGCGTCCAGGCGTCCCCCCAGGCCGACCTCGACCACCGCCGCCTCGACGCCGGCTTCGGCAAACCGCCGGAAGGCCATGGCCGTGAGCGTCTCGAAATAGCTGGGATGGCCGGGCAGGGCGTTTTCCGCCAGCAACGACTCAATCGCCCCGGCGGCGGCCTCAAACGCAGCGGCAAAGTCGGCGTCGCTCGCCGGCGCGCCCCCGACGGCGATGCGCTCGTTCATGCGCGCGAGATGGGGCGAGGTGTAGAGCCCGGTGCGGTAACCGGCGGCGCGCAGGATGGCTTCGAGCATGGCCGCCACCGAGCCCTTGCCGTTGGTGCCCGCGATGTGCACCGAGCGGAATGCTTGCTCCGGATGCCCGAGCCGCTCCAGCACGCGGCGGACGTTTTCGAGGTCCCACTTCAGGCTGCGGCCTTCGTGGCCGAGCCACAGCAGCCGCTGCACCGCCTGGGCGTAGCTCACCGGCATCATCAGGGCGCCATGAACTCGAAGGCCTGGGCGAGGTAGCTCTTCAAATCCTTGCGGTGGACGATGGCGTCGAGGAAGCCTTTCTCGAGCAGGAACTCGCTGCGCTGGAAGCCCTCGGGGAGCTTCTGGCGGATGGTCTGCTCGATGACGCGGGGACCGGCGAAGCCGATGAGGGCGCCGGGCTCGGCGACGTTCAAGTCGCCCAGCATGGCGTAGCAGGCGGTGACGCCGCCGGTGGTGGGGTTGGTGAGCACGCTGACGTAAGGCACGCGGGCGTCGTCCAGCCGCGCCAGCGCCGCGCTGATCTTGGCCATCTGCATCAGGCTGATGACGCCCTCCATCATCCGCGCCCCGCCCGAGCAGGAGACGATGACGAGCGGCACGCGCGCCTCGAGCGAGCGCTCGACCGCCCGCGTCACCTTCTCCCCCACCACCGCCCCCATCGAGCCGCCGATGAAGCCGAACTCCATCGCGCCCACCTGCACGGGGCGGCCGGCCAGCGGCCCGGTGGCGAAAAGAATCGCGTCCTTCATGCCGGTGGCCTGCTCGGCCTGCTGCAGCCGCTCGGCGTAGGGTCTGGTGTCGGTGAACTTCAGCGGGTCGGTGGAGGCGAGATTGGCGTCGTGCTCCTTGTAGTTCCCGTCGTCAAAGAGCATCCCCAAGCGCTCGCGGGCGCCGAGGCGGTAGTGGTACTGGCAGCGGGGGCAGACGCTCAAGTTGCCTTCCAGGTCTTTCTTCCAGAGGATGTTCCGGCAGCCGTCGCACTTCAGCCACAGCCCCTCGGTGCGCACCTTGCGCTCGTCGGGCGGCGGCGCTTCCAGACGCTCTTTCTTGCGGCGGAACCAGGCCATTCTAGGTACTCGGTACTAAGTATTGGGTACTCGGTTGTCAGTACTCGATGCCCCGCTGGGCTTCGATGCCCTTTTGGTAGGGGTGCTTGACCTCGCGCATCTCCGTCACCAGGTCGGCCAGCGCGATCAGGTCCGCGGGGGCGTTGCGGCCCGTCAGCACCACATGCACCATCTCGGGCTTGCGCTTCAGGGTGTCGAGGACCGGCCCCACCGCGAGCAGGCCGTAGCTGATGGCGTAGTTGATTTCGTCGAGGATGATCATATCGTACTCGCCGGAAAAAATCTTCTCGCGGGCGAACGCCCAGGCCTCGTCCGCGGCGCGCTTGTCTTCCGGATCGATTTCCCCGCCCAGCTTCACAAAGCCCCGCCCCATGGGGCGCAGCACAAACTTGTCGCCGAAGGCTTTGGCGGCGTCGAGCTCCCCGTAGTGCCACGAGCCTTTGATGAACTGCACCATCAGCACCTTCAGGCCCGAGCCTACCGCGCGCAAGGCCAATCCCAGCGCCGCCGTAGTCTTCCCCTTCCCCGGCCCGGTGTGCACGATGATGAGTCCTTTTTTCGTTTCAGCCATGAGAAACGCGCCACTCTACTTCGGGTAGGGATGCTCCCGCAAGAGGGCGAAGGCGCGGTAGAGCTGCTCGAGCAAAACCACGCGGGCCAGCTCGTGCGGCATCGTCAGCCGCGACAGCGAAAGCAAGACGTCGGCCTGCTTCTTGGTTTCTTCCGGAAATCCTTCCGCCCCGCCCAGGAGGAAAACCAATTCCTTCTGCCCGCTGTTCAGTTGCCGGGCCAGCCAGCGGGCGAACTCCTCTGAAGTAAACTCCCGCCCGGCAGCGTCGAGCAGCACGACCGGCGCTTTTCCCTTCCCCCGCGCTTCTTCGAGCACGGGCGGGCGGGCGTCCGTGCTCTTCCACTCGACAATCTCAACCGGCGCGAAGCGCGCCAGGCGCTCCCGGTAGTCTTCGAGCAAGGCGCGCAACTGCGGGTTGCGGGTCTTGCCGAGCAGCACCAGCCGGAGGCGCATGACGGCCTACTCCTTCGGTCGCTCGTCTTCGGGGACGGGCAGGCGGGCGGCGCGCCGCCACAGCCGCTCCAGGTCGTAGTAAGCGCGCGCCCGCGGCGAGAAGACGTGGACGACGAAGTCCACATAGTCGAGCAGCACCCACTCCGCCTGCTCGTAACCCTCGCTGTGCGCGGGGCGCAGCCCGCGGCGGCGGAGCTGCTCCTCCACCGAGTCGGAAATGGCCCGCACCTGGGGCGCCGAGGCCCCGGTGCACAAAAGGAAATAGTCGGTGAAAGACACGACCCCCTTCATCCCGAGCAGCACCAGGTCGGACGCCTTCTTCTCCAGCGCCGCCTGCGCCGCCTGCTCAATCATCCGGGGAGCCTTGTTCTTCGTCATTGCTCCCGACGATACAACCCCATCTTCTCGATGTAGTCCGCCACCGCCCGGGGCGCCTGCCGGCTCACGTCTCGGCCGTGCCGCGCGGCGCGGCGGATGGCCGTGGCCGAGACTCGCGCGCGCACCTCGGGCAGATAGAAAACCGACGGGCGGCCGTTCCCTCGCAACGCGCGCACCA
The DNA here is from genome assembly GCA_001766965.1 of Acidobacteria bacterium RIFCSPHIGHO2_01_FULL_67_28. Taxonomy (GTDB): domain Bacteria; phylum Acidobacteriota; class Terriglobia; order Acidiferrales; family 2-02-FULL-67-57; genus 2-02-FULL-67-57. The sequence continues at coordinate 13,054 of MEKM01000075.1, forward strand.
CCGCCACCACCCGCGCGGCGCGCCGCCAGTCGAACCCCGGCCGCGCCGCCACGATGAAGTCGCACAGACGCACCAGTTGCCGGAAGTTCTTCCATGTCGGCAGATAGAGGAACGCGTCCACTCCGAGCAGGAAATAGATCCGCGCCCGCGGGTAGCGGCGCCGCAGGCGGCGCACGGTGTCAATCGAATAGCTGCGCCGGCGGCCGCAGAGGTCAGGGCCCGCCTCGAGCAGCGACGCCACCAACCCCGGCTCCCCCCGGCAGGCCAGCGCCACCATCGTGAAGCGGTCGAGATAATCGCTCAAGCCGGGCCGGTCCTTGTGCGGCGGGCGGCCGCAGGGGACGAAGTAGATACGGTCGAGCCGGAAGCGCCGCCGGGCGGCGCGGGCCACCGCCAGATGACCGTTGTGGACGGGATCGAACGTGCCCCCCAGGATTCCGATGCGCCGCTGCGCTCGGCTTGGGTGTCGTCTC
>MEKM01000075.1:13542-18762 GCA_001766965.1 Acidobacteria bacterium RIFCSPHIGHO2_01_FULL_67_28
TCCGATGCGCCGCTGCGCTCGGCTTGGGTGTCGTCTCGGCACGCGGGTGGCGCTCACTCCTACGAAGCCGGGCTGGGGGTGGCCGGCGCGGCGGCGCGCAACTTCTCGCCCAGGAGATACCGCAGCTCGTTCAGGCCGTCCCCACGCAGCGCAGAGATGGCGTGGAACGGCATCCCCTCGCGCTGGCAGAAGGCGCGCAGGGTTTCGGCGCGTTCGGCCGCGCCCGGCTGGTCGAGCTTGTTCGCCACCACCACCACGGGCTTCTCGAGCAGGGCTGCGCTGAATTGCCCGAGCTCGTTCCGCACCACGCGGAAATCCTCGGCCGGGTCGCGGCCGGTCGCCGACACATCCACCAGATGCACGAGCAGCCGCGTGCGCTCGATGTGGCGCAGGAAGCGCGTCCCCAGCCCGTGACCCTGGTGGGCGCCCTCGATGAGCCCGGGGATGTCGGCCAGCACGAAGCTCTCTTCTTCGCCCACCGCGACCACGCCCAAGCACGGCTCGAGCGTGGTGAAGGGGTAGTCGGCGATCTTGGGGTGCGCGGCCGAGAGGCGCGAGATGAGCGTGGACTTGCCGGCGTTGGGGAAGCCCACCAGGCCGACGTCGGCGAGCAGCTTCAACTCCAGCCGCAGCCGGCGCTCTTCGCCGGTCTCGCCCGGGTCGGCGCGGCGCGGGGCGCGGTTGGTGGAGCTGGCGAAGCGGGCGTTGCCGCGGCCGCCGCGCCCTCCGCGAGCCGCCACCCAGCGCTGGCCGGACGCGGTGAAGTCGAACAACCGCTCGCCGCTCTCTTCCTCGAAAAGGATCGTCCCGACCGGCACGCGGATGAGGGTGTCTTCGCCTTCGCGCCCGTGGCGGTTCGAGCCTTCCCCGTGGCGGCCGCGCTCGCCGCGGAATTCGCGGTTGTAGCGGAAGGGCAGGAGCGTGTTCAGGTGCTCGGTGGACTCCAGCACGACGTCGCCGCCGTCGCCGCCGTCGCCGCCCGACGGGCCGCCCCGCGGGACGTACTTCTCCCGGCGGAAGGCAACGCAGCCGTTGCCGCCGTCGCCGGCCTTCACCCAGATTTTGGCCTCGTCAATGAACATGTGTCAGCCTGACGGGGAAAAGAATAGCGGAAAAGGATGGTCGGAGAAAGCGCGGCGACTAATCGGCGCTGGCGGCGGCCGCAGCGGCGGGCTGCGCGGCCGGAGCTGCGGGCGCCGGAGCTTCCTGCGGGCGCACGCCGACGTAGCGGCCCCGGTGGCCTTTGTCCTCGAAGAAGACGACGCCGTTCACCATGGCGAACAGGGTGTCGTCGCGGCCGCGGCCGACGTTCTCGCCCGCCTTCAACGGCGTGCCGCGCTGGCGGACGAGGATGGAGCCGGCGTGCACCCACTGCCCGCCGAAGCGCTTGACCCCCAGCCGCTGCCCGGCGCTGTCGCGCCCGTTGCTGCTGCTGCCCTGGCCTTTCTTGTGCGCCATAGCGAACCCCTACTGCGCGCTGATCTCGGTCACCTTGACGGCGGTCAAGCGCTGCCGGTGCCCGCGCAGGATTTTGTACTGGCTGTTCTTTTTGAACTTGAAGACGCGGACCTTGTCGGCTTTGGCCTGCTCGACGATGGTGCCGGCGACCTTGGCCTTGGCCAGCGTCGGGTTGCCGAGCTTCATCTCCCCGTCGCCGCCCAGGGCCAGCACTTCCTTGAAGGTCACCTTGCCGCCCACCTTGCCGGGCAGGATCTCGACCCGCACCACGTCGCCCTCGGCGACCCGGTACTGCTTCCCTCCGCTGCGGATCACTGCATACACGGGCTTTCGCTCTCCAAGCGCAAAAAACCATTATAGCGGCGGGCGGCGCAGACTGTCAATCGCCCCCGGCGGCGGGTAGTGGGTCAGATTGCTGTAGCGGCGCTCTGTGAGCGCCGCAAGTTGAGGCGATCCTCGGCTCGGCGGTCACAGACCGCCGCTACAAGAACCAAACTGCCCCACTACCCGGCTGCGGGTCAGGCACGCAGGAAGCGGCGGAACTTCTCCGGGCGGGTGTCGTAGCCGGGGAAGACGCCGGCGAGGTTCCCCGCGCTGAGGTGGTGCACGAGCACTTCGCCGAGGACGTCGCGGAAGTCCGTGGTGAGGGCGAGGTCGCGCCCTTCGAAGAGCTGCTCACGGGCGAGGCCAGGCCACTGGCCGTACACTTTCCCACCCGCCACCGGCCCGCCCACGACGAACAAGACGTTGGCGTGGCCGTGGTCGGTGCCGCGGTTGCCGTTCTCGAAAGCGGTGCGGCCGAACTCGGAGAGGGTGACGATGACGACGTCCTGCATCCGGTCGCCGAGGTCGCGCGTGAGCGCCGTGATGCCCCGGCTGAACTGTCGCAGCAGCGTCGCCAGCTGCCCTTGCGCGCCGCCCTCGTTCACGTGGTGGTCCCAGCCGCCGGTTTCGGCGAAGACGATTTCGACGCCGAGGTCGGACTTGATGAGCTGCGCCACCTGGAGCATCGTCTGGCCGAAAGGCCCCGGCGGGTATTCTACGCCGGCGGCCGGGCGGTACTGCGCCGGGTTGACGCTTTCGAGCAGCTTGACCGCCTCGAAGGTTTCTTTGGCCGTGGGAGCCAGCAGCGCGTCGCCCGAGCCGCCGTAGAGCGCCTCGAGCCCGCCCTCCACCACCCGCTTGTAAGGCCCCGGCGCGAAACCGAACTGCTGGATGCCGGGGATGGCCAGGGCCGGCGCCGGCCCTTGCAGAATGCGCGGCAACTGCGAGGTGAGCGAGACCCCGCGGAAGTTCGAGGGTTTTTCCGCGGGCGCGGCTTGCAGGTAGCGGTTCAGCCAACCGTCGGGCGTGCTCTTCAGGCCGGGCGTGCCCGTCTCCATGAAGTCCTGGGCGTCGAAGTGCGAGCGCGTCGAGTCGGGCGAGCCGGCGGCCTCGACGACCGCGAGCAGTTTTTCATCGTACAGCTTCTTGAACGAATCGAGCGCGGGGTGGAAGCCGAAGAAACCGTCGAGGTCGAGCGCCGCCTGCGCGTCGCCGTTCTTCGGCCGGGGGATGGCGATGCTCGGCCGCAGCTCGTAGTAAGTCTTCTCGGCGTGCGGCACGACGATGTTCAACCCGTCGGCCGCGCCGCGCTGGAAGAGGACCACCAGAATCTTTCCCTTGCCGCTCGCGGCCGCCGCTGCGCGCGCCAGGAAGCGGGGCACCACTCCCAAACCCACGAGCACAATCCCGCTCGCCTTCAGGAAAAACCGCCGCGTCAGCTTCATCGCTTCCTCCTACCGCCGCTGGAACTCGGGCGAAGCTAAGAGCCAGCCGAGCGCCAGCCGGGCCTGCGCCTGCCTCCCGCCGGCTTCGATCCCGGGCGCAGCTTTCGCGAGTTCCGCTTCCAGCGCCTTCTCGGTGGGCTCCGACACCGGCCGGCCAAGCAGCTGCCGGCCGAGTTGCTCCACCATTTCGTCGGTGGAGCCGGCGCGCAGCGCTGCCGCCGGCGGCTCCACGCGCACGCCCGGCAGGCGATTCGCCGCCAGTCCCATCGCCACCTTCATCCGGTTGAGCAGCGCCCCGGTCGAGACCCAGGCGTCGGCGGTGTCCTTGTAGCCGGTGGGCGGCTGGGCGGAGTAGAGCGGCTGGCCGAGTCCGCGCAGGGCCAGCACCAGGCCCGGGGGCAGGTCGTCCACTTCCGCTCCGGTCGCCCGGGCGGCGCTCGCCACGAATTCCAGAGGGGTTTTTACTTTTGCGTTCACCGCCGCGGGCGACCAGAACTCCTCGGAGCTGAAGAGCGTGCGCAGCACGGCGCGGATGTCGCCGTCGGTTTCTCGGAAAGTCTTCGCCATCTTGTCGACCAGCGAGGCGGGCGGCGAGTCGCTGACGAAGCGCCGGGCGAGCTTGAGCGAGATGAAGCGCGCGGTCGCCGGATGCCGCGCCACGAGGTCCAGCACGCGCTCGCCGTCCTGCCGGCCGCCGTTCTTGATTTCCTGGCCGAGGACACGCTTGGCGCCCCGGTCGTGGAACTGGTCCACGTAGAGGAAGCGCGGGCCAAACTGGAGCGGCAAGAGCGTCCAGCCGGTGAAGCAGCGCGCGACTTCGATGATGTCCTGCTGGGTGTAGCCGCCATCGACGCCCAGGGTGTGGAGCTCGAGCAGCTCGCGGGCGTAGTTTTCGTTCAGGCCGCGCCGTTGCTGCTGCTGCGCCGGGCGGCGCGGCTGGCCGTCCGGGGCGCGGCCGGCGGGGCGGCGGTTGGCGAAACGGCTGTTGGGCGGCTCGTTCATGCGGTCGAGCTGGCGGGCGATGTATCGCTGCGCCTGAATCGGGTCCATCCCGCGCTGGCGGAAGATCTCGACGAGCAGCGCCCCCGGATAGGTTCCCTGCTCGCGCAGGGTGGCGGCGTAGCGCTGGCGCAGCGCGCGCTCGTCGTAATCGGCTTTGGGGTCGGCGCTCAACCAGTTGTCGAGATAGAAAAGCATCGCGGGGTGGCTGGCGGTGGCGCCGAGCAGGTCGCGGAACTTGCCCAGGGCGTGCGGGCGGATGGCCTCCTGTTCGTAGCTCGTCGTCAACCAACGGTCGGCGCCTTTGCCGATGAAGACGTTGAAGTGGTTGAACCAGAAGTCGGTCATCACTTCTTCGAGCTGGCGCTCGCTGTAGACGGCGCGGAGGAGCTTCGCCTGGGAAAGCTCGAGCACGATGCGCGCCGGGCTCGCCATCGCCTGCTGCATCCGCTCTTCCGGGGTCATCTGCTCCTGACGGCGCAACTCGCGCCTAACCGGGTCCTCATCTTCCTTCTTCGCGGCGTTCTCACCCGCCTGCTGTTCGCGGCGCTGCTGAAGCTCGCGGTAGCGCTCGAGCTCGGGAAACATCGCGCCGGCCGCGTCCGGGTCCATCCCCATCTCGGGCGCCAATCGCTGCTCGATGCCGCGCAGCAGTTGCGGTGGCGGGTAGGCAGCCAGCAGTTGAAACGGAGTCATCTGCAAAGTCTTGAAACCCGCCAGGCGCTGCTCGACGTCTTCGTCGGGGATGGTCGCGGGATTGAGCTGCTGTTCGATGTAAGCCGCGATGCCCATCCGCTTCACCCGCTCGATGTCGGAGGGTCTACCCTCCGAAGCTCGAAGAGCGTAGGAGGGACGCGGACCATACCCGAGCCGGTTCAGCAAGTGGACGATCTTCTGCTCTTCGGTCAGCCCGGTGTCGGGGATGGTGATGGGGCTCTTCTCGCCTGCGGCCAGCGCGCCGGGAGCCGGCAAAAACAGCAAGGCCGTCAACAAC
>MEKM01000076.1 GCA_001766965.1 Acidobacteria bacterium RIFCSPHIGHO2_01_FULL_67_28
GGCCAGCGAGAGCTGGCTGTCTTCGACCACCACTTCCAGGTGGCGCTCCTGGGCGTCGACGATGCTGACCTTGGAAACCTTGGCGGGGCTCAAGGCGTTGGTGGCGAAGGACACCGAGTCTTCGTTCCACTCGATGATGTCGATTTTTTCGCCGCGGAGCTCGCGGATGATGGACTGCACGCGCATGCCCTTCATGCCCACGCAGGCGCCGACGGCGTCGACGTCGCGGTCCCGGGACTGGACGGCGATCTTGGTGCGCTCGCCGGCCTCGCGGGCGATGGCCTTGATCTGCACGGTGCCGTCGTAGATCTCGGGGACTTCCATCTCGAAGAGGCGCTGCACCAGCAAGGGGTCGGCGCGGGAGACCACCACCTGGGCGCCCTTGGCGGCGCGGTCGACTTCCCGGATGACCACGCGCACGCGGTCGCCGATGTGGTAGGTTTCCAAGCGCGACTGCTCGCGCTTGGGCATGCGAGCCTCGTGGCGGCCGAGCTCGACGATCACCTCGGGGCCTTCCAAGCGCTTGACCACGCAGTGCAGCAGCTCGCCCACCCGGCCGTTGTATTCGGCGAAGACGATGTCGCGCTCCGCCTCGCGCACCTTCTGGAAGATGACCTGCTTGGCGGTCTGGGCGGCGATGCGCCCGAGCACGTCGGTGGGCCTGGGAATGTGGATTTCCCCGCCCACCTCCGCCTGGGGGTCGAGCCGGCGGGCCTCGACCAGAGAGATTTCCAGCACGGGGTCCACCACCGGGTCGGCCACCTTCTTGACCACGAAGACGGCCAGGTTGCCGGTCTCGCGGTCGAACTGGCAGCGCATCTCTTCGACGGTCTTGTAGTACTTGCGGGCCGCCACCACCATGGCGTCTTCCAGGGCGGCGACGATGATCTCCGGCTCGATGCCCTTCTCCCGGCTAAGCTGGTCGATGGTTTGAGCGAGCAGGCTGATGGCCATAGTTTTTTGCCTTAGAGCTCGACTAGCAGATTGACCTGGGCGATGTCCTCGTAGGGGACGCGCACGGTCACCCCCTCGACGACGAAGCTGACGACGCCCTCGGCCAGGCCGGCGAGCTCGGCCTGGAAGCGCCGACCGGGCAGCTCGGCCACCCGGTGCTTCAGACGCACCTTGACTCGACGTCCCCGGAAGCGCTCGAAGTCGGCGGGCGAGTAGAGCTTGCGGTCGAGCCCCGGGGAGGCCACTTCCAGGACGTAGCGGCCCGGGACAAGCTCCTCGACGTCGAGCAGGGTCCCCACCTGCTGGCTGACGGATTCGCAGTCGCGGTGGCTGACGGCCCCCTGGGGTCGGTCAATGATGATGCGCAAGACCCCCTGGCCCGGGGCACCGGCCCACTCCACCGCCGCCAGCTCCAGGCCTTCCGACACCACCACCCGCTCCGCCAAATTGCGAATGCGTTCCAGGTCCATCTCTCCCCAACAAAAAAGTGGGCTCGCGCCCACTCGTCCGGTCGCCAATTCCGAATTCAGTATAGCAGGAGGCTCCGGCGGGGAGCAAGGAAAATATTCCCCGTCGGAGCCGGCCGAAGAAGCTATTTGGGGGGTGGGTTGGAGCGCGGGGGCGCGGCCGGACGCGGCGCCGGGGGCTGGGCCGGCGGCTGCGCGGCCTGCACCGGGTAAGCCTGGTCATAGAGCCGCACCACGTCCTCGGTGATGTCCGCGGCCGGGGTGAAAAAGGCGACCGTGTTGCTCTGCGAGTAGTCGAGGACGATGTGGAAGCCCTTGTCCGCCCCGTACAGGTCGATGACCCGCTTGAGCTTCGTGCCGAGGCGATTGACCAGCTGCTCCTGGGCGTCCTGGATGTCGTCGCGCATGTCCTGGTCCAGGCGCTGGGCCAGCTTGCGCTTCTGCTCGCCCTGGCGCACGAGCTGCACGCGAGCCTCGTCACTCAAGGTGTTCCCCTGGGTGCGGAGCTGGTTTTGCAGGTCGTTGAGCTCCCGCTGCACCTTCTCCAGCTCGGCCTGGCGGGGACTGAACTGCGCCCGGAGGTCGTCGGAAGCTTTCTTGCCCTCCTGGGTGTTGGCCATGGCCAGCTGGAAGTTGATGACCCCGATCTTGATCCCGGCCGCGGGGGCCGCCTGGTCGGCCGGCTTGGCCTCCGGAACGTTCTCGAACCGCTGCGCCGCCCCGCTCTGCGAGGCCAGCAGCAACGCTCCCAGGAGAATCACAACCGCAACGCGAGTAGCACGCATCAGTGCGCTCCTTTACCCTTAGTCAAACCCTGCAATTATACGTTTGACGCGGCGAACGGGTCAATGGGTTATCCGCGCCCGCTCGGCCCGTTCCGAGCCGACAGCCAATAGGTTTGCTTTTCACCCTAAAGCCCCCCGGCTCGGAACGGGCCTAGAAGGTGCGGCTGATGGTAAAGCGGATGGTGGAGGCGGGCTCGGTGAGCAGGATGGAGCGCCCCGGCAGGCCGCCGCCCAACTGGGGCAGGATCTGCCTTTCGAAGACGCCCGGCGGAAAGGTGACTCCTTCGGGCACGCGGAAGCTGGCGGGGGCGGCCTGGACCAGCGCGTTCAGGCGGTTCAGGTTGTAGGCCCAGTAGATGCGGAAAGGCGCGTTCACCACCGGCAGGTTCACCACCCACTCCAGCCCGGTCGAAGTCCGCAGCTTGAAATTGGTGTCGCGAATGAGTTCGATGTTGTCGGGCACGCTGGCGGTGGGGAAGTCGGTGCGTATGCCCGTCAGGGTGCTCTGCGTCAAGCGCAGCTGCGACCGACGCAGGATGCCGTTGATGCCGGCGTCGAAGAAGAGCGAGATGCTGACCGGCCCCACGATGGGAATCCGGTACTCGAAGTTACTCACCATCTGGGTGTCCCCGCCGGGGACGCTGATGCGGTCGGCCAGCACTTCCACGCTGCCGAAGCGCAGCGTGGGGTTGCCGTTCGGGTCGAGGCGGGTCGGGTCGAGGTAAAAGACCGACACGGTGCTGCGGGTGGGGATGAAAGCGATGGGGCTGACGCCGCGGATGTCGAAGCCGCGCACCGTGTCTTCTCCGCCGATGTAGAACCGGTTGAACGGCGAGGCCACCCGGCCTCCGTAGCCGGTTACGAAAGCCCCCAGCAGCCGGAAGGCCAGCGTATTGCGCCGGTGGTTGACGGGGTGGAAGTGGGTGAACTGGAAGGTGGGGCGGATGGTGTTCTGGTTCCCGCCCAGCGGGCCGCCCTCCAGCGTCGCCCCCAGAAAGACGCTGGTGCCCCCGGTGGGGAACAAGGGGTGGTTGACGGTGTTGTAGAGGTAGGTGGGGGTGATGCGGCTGGAGCGGATGCCTTCCAGGGCGTTGGGCCCGGCGATGTTGCTGAACTGGAGACCTTCGAAAAGGCTGGTGCAGCCTTCGGTCAGGCAGGTGATGTCGCTCACGTCGAAGGCGTAGCTCAACCCCAGGCGGGTGAAGCGCCAGCGTTTGACGGGGTAGCTGGCGAAGACACTGATGCCGGTGGAGTTCTGAATGTAGTTCACCAGCCGGTTCTGCACCTCGGGCGGAACCACCGTGGGCTGGTTGCCGCCCACCAGACTGGCCTCCCGCGCCTGGTCGAACTCGTAGCGGCGGACGAAGAAGGTGAAGCCGGTCTGCAAGGGACGGTCGAAGAGATAGGGCTCGGTGAAACCGAAGACGAACACGCGCTGGCGGTCGCCCCACTCCACGCTGAAGTCCAGGGTCTCGCCGACGCCGAGGAAGTTGTTGGTGGAATAGTTGAGCCCGACGAAGCTGCCCAGGGTGCCGCTGGCCCCGCCGGTCAGGCCGACGGAGTTCTTGCCGCGCTCCTTAACCTTCAGGGTCAGGTCCACCGTGCCCTGTTCGGCGTTCTGCTGCACCTCGGCGTTCTCGGGGCGCAGCTCCTCGAAGTAGCCGAGCTGGTTGAGCCGCAGGATGCTGGTCTCCCACAGGCGGCCGTTGAACACCGAGCCTTCGTCCAGCAGGAGCTCGCGGCGGATCACCTTGTCGCGGGTGGTGGTGTTGCCCGCGAACTCGATGCGGTGGATAAAGAATTGCCGGCCCGGCTCGATTTCCAGGGTGAAGTCGATCACGCGCGCCTGGTCATCGATCTCCGTCTCCGGGATGGTGGTCATGTTGATGTAGCCGAACTCGCTGTAGACCTTCTGGTAGTCTTGCAGGGCCTTGCGGATCTTGGTCACGTTGAAGATGTCGCCTTCCTTCAGGGGGAAGACGGCCTTGAGGAAGTTGGGGTGGAAAAAGAGGTCCTCCTCTTTGCCGGTGGTGCTGCGCACCTCGATCTTGCCCATGCGGTAGCGGCCGCCTTCCTCGAGCGCAATGCGCATGTCCACCGCTTTCCCCGGCTTGAAAAACCAGGGCAGCATCTGCAAGGGCGCCATCGGCTCGCTGTCGCGGATGCGGGTGTCGGGCGGGTGGACGATGACGCGGAAGTAGCCGAATTCCTGGTAGAGCTCGCGCACCCGCTCCAGGTCTTCCGCCACCTTGTTGGCGTTGTAGGTCTTGGGGATGAAGAGAATCCAGGGCGGGATGCCGTAGGGGCGCGAGCCCTTCATGGCCCGCACCAGGCGCGCGTCGGAAAAGCGCCGGTTGCCCTCGAAACTCACCTCCCCCACCTTCACCTTCGGGCCTTCTTCCACCACGAAGACCAGGATGACGGCGTTCGGAGGGATGCGGCGCAGGTCGTGGCCCACGTTGGCGAAGTGCCGGCCGCGCTCGGCCAGCAGCTCCTGCAGCACCACCTCGGCCCGCCGCACCCGCGTCGGGTCGTACTGCATCTCGACCGACAGGCCCACCCGCGCCTCCCGGAAGCGCTCGAGGATCTCCGACTGGGTGACGGACTTGACGCCCCGGTAGTCGATGCGGCGGATGAGCGGCCGCTCCACCACGATGAAGTAGATGACCTTGCCCTTCTCGCCGTCCTCGATCTCCAGGCCGACGTCTTCGAAGAAGTTGGTGTTCCAGATGGCCTGGAAATCGCGCCGCAGGACGTTGGGGTCGTAGGGGTCGCCCGGCTTGGAGAGAATCCGGGCGTTCATGGTGTCGCGGGGGATGCGCCGCAGCCCTTCCCAGACGATGCGCTCGATAAGCGTCGTCTGGGCAGAGGCCATCAGCGGAGCCGCCAGCAGCGCCACCAGCAGGGCCGCTGTCAGCAGCCCGGCGCCTCGCCGCCAGCCCCGGTTCTCCCCCGGCCGGGATGAGTGCCCTCGCGTCAACACGGTCCTGTCAATCGCGCGCCGTAAAAGAGCGCAGAGTATGAGAACTCACAACCAGGAATCCTGACCGCTCCCCTAGTTCAGCATCGGAGTGGGTTCCAGGACGGGCCGGAAGCCCAGCCGATCGTTTTCCACGATCACTTCCAGCGTCGCCGGGGGTTGCACCTGGCCGGTAATCAGCCCTTCGGAGAGGGGGTCCTCGATGTGCTTTTGCAAGGCGCGACGCAGCGGCCGGGCCCCGTAGCTGCGGTCGGTGCAGGTTTTTTCCAGCACCCAGGCGCGGGCTTCGGCGGTCATTTGCAGAGCGACGCCGCGGTGGGCCACGGTCTGGTTGATCTGGTCCACCAGCAGGTCCACGATGCGCAGCAGGTCGTCGTCGCCCAGGGCGTTGAAGACGATGACTTCGTCCAGCCGGTTCAGGAACTCCGGGTTGAAGACGCGCTTGACCTCGCTCATGATCATTTCCTGCGCCTTCTGCTCGGTCTGCTCCTCGCTGGGCGCGGTGAAGCCCATCCCGGCCTTCTTTTGCAGGAAGCGGGCGCCGATGTTGGAGGTCATGATGAGGGTGGTGTTCTTGAAGTCGACGGTGGTGCCCAGGCCGTCGGTCAACTGCCCGTCCTCGAACACCTGCAGCAGGATGTTGAAGATGTCGGGGTGGGCCTTCTCGATTTCATCGAGCAGGATGACGGAATAGGGCGAGCGGCGCACCCGCTCGGTCAGCTGGCCCCCTTCCTCGTAGCCCACGTAGCCCGGGGGCGAGCCGATGAGCTTCGACACCGCGTGCTTCTCCATGTACTCCGACATGTCGAAGCGGATGAGCGACTTCTCGCTGCCGAACAAAAACGCCGCCAGCCGCCGCGCCACTTCCGTCTTGCCCACCCCCGTGGGCCCCAGGAAGAGGAACGAGCCCACCGGCCGCCCCGGCGCCTTCAGCCCGGCGCGGCTGCGGCGGACGGCGTGGGCCAGGGCGGTGATGGCCGTGTCCTGGCTGATGATGAAGCGGTGCATCTCCCCCTCGATGCGCATCAGCTTGGCCATCTCCTCTTCCTTGATGGAGGTGACCGGGATGCCCGTCCAGCGGGCCACTACCTCTTCGATGTCCTCGCGGCCCACCACCCCGCTGATGGATTCGTCCAGGTTCAGCTTCTCCCGCAGCTGCCGCAGCTTCTCCCGCTCCTTGCGCTCTTCGTCCGAGTAGAAGCGGGCCTTCTCGAACTCGTGGTTGGCGATGGCGGTTTCCATCCGGTGGGTGATGAACTTGACCCGCTTCTGGATCTCGGTGACCTCGTCGGGCAGGGTGCTCTGGCGG
>MEKM01000077.1:0-99 GCA_001766965.1 Acidobacteria bacterium RIFCSPHIGHO2_01_FULL_67_28
GAAGATCCGCACCATCATCCTGTCGGTGAAGCCCGGGAACAGGGCGCGGAAGCCCACGAACAGCCGCAGGAACCAGGGCACGATGACTTCGCGCCGGCC
>MEKM01000077.1:136-9496 GCA_001766965.1 Acidobacteria bacterium RIFCSPHIGHO2_01_FULL_67_28
TCGGCCGAGACCCCCTGGTAGCGGGGGCGTCCCGGCCGGAAGACCCCCGGCAGGCTCTTGCCCTCCCGAAACGCGGTGGCGTGGAAAGGGGTCTTGACGCGGCCTGGACAAATCACCGCCACGCGCACGCCCTCCGCGGCCAACTCCATCCGCAGCGCGTTGGAGAAGGCGTTCAAGGCGAACTTGCTGGCGCAGTAGCCGCCCATGTAGGGCAGGGCCACCTTGCCGGCCACGGAGGAAATGTTGACGACCATCCCCTGTCGCTCTTTCAGGTACGGCAGGGCGGCGCGCGTCAGCCACAGCGCCCCGAAGAAGTTCACCTCCCACATCTGCCGGAAGTGTTCCCAGTCGGTCTCTTCGAGCGTGCCCAGGAGGCCGACGCCGGCGTTGTTGACGACGACGTCCACGCCGCCGAAGCGCTCGACCGCCCGCGCCACCAGCCGCTCGCACTGCCCCGGGTCGGCGACGTCCGTGGGGACGACCAGCGCCCGCTCTTCGCCCAGCTCGGCGGCGAGCGCCCGCAGTTTTTCCTCCGAGCGCGCCGCCAGCGCCAGGCGCGCGCCCTGGGCGGCGAACAGCCGCGCCAGCGCCTCCCCGATGCCGGACGACGCTCCCGTGATGATGGCCACGCGATTGGCGAGGTTCATGGAGGCCCCCTTCCTGGCTGCGCCGTCTTTCTACTTTTCCCGCGCGGGCAAGTCAATCAGGAATCCGCGCATCCAACAAAGGGAGGGCAGGCCTGCCTGCCGCAGGCAGGTTCGACTATAATGGGGGCGGCGTTCGGGAAGCGTCGGACAAAGGGGACACGATGAGCCAGCCACGGACTCGGGGAGAACTGCACGGCTACCAGCCGCGCCGCGTTAAAGACGAGATGCGAGCCAACCTGCTCGGCAAGCTCGAGCGGGGCGAAGAGCTCTTCCCCGGCATCGTGGGCTACGAGGACAGCGTCACCCCGCAGATCATCAACGCCATCCTGTCCCGGCACAACTTCATTTTGCTCGGGCTGCGGGGCCAGGCGAAGAGCCGCATTCTGCGGGCGCTCACGAACTTCCTCGACGCGGAGATTCCCGTCATCGCCGGCTGCGAAATCAACGACGACCCCTTCCAGCCCATCTGCCGCGCCTGCCGGGAGCTGGTGGCGGAAAAAGGTGACGCCACCCCCATTGCTTTTCTGCCGCGCGCGCGGCGCTACGTCGAGAAGCTGGCGACTCCGGACGTGACCATCGCCGACATCATCGGCGACATCGATCCCATCAAGGCCGCCCGCGGCGGCCTGGCGCTTTCGGACGAGTTGACCATCCACTTCGGCCTGCTGCCCCGCGCCCACCGCGGCATCTTCGCCCTGAATGAGCTGCCCGACCTGGCGGCGAAGATCCAGGTCGGCCTGTTCAACATCATGCAGGAGGGCGACATCCAGGTGAAGGGCTACCCGGTGCGGCTGCCGCTCGATCTCTGCCTGGTTTTCACCGCCAACCCGGAGGACTACACCGCCCGCGGCAAGATCATCACGCCGCTCAAGGACCGCCTCGGCTCGGAAATCCGCACCCACTACCCGGCCGAGCGCGAAGAGGGCCTGGCCATCACCCGGCAGGAAGCCTGGTGGAGCCGCGACGGCGCCGGCCGCGTGGTCCTGCCCAAGTTCGTCGCCGAAATTGTGGAAGAGATCGCCTTCCAGGCGCGCCAGGACAAGAAGATTGACAAGCGCTCCGGCGTCAGCCAGCGCATGCCCATTACCTGCCTCGAGAACGTGATCTCGAACGCCGAGCGGCGCACCCGGCTCACTCGCGACAAGAAAGCCGTCGCCCGCGTGGACGACGTCTACGCCGCCCTGCCCTCGCTCACCGGCAAGTTCGAGCTCGAGTACGAAGGCGAAGTGCACGGCGCCGACCAGGTGGCCCGCGAGATTGTCCGCCGCGCCATCGGCGCGGTCTTCCAGCAGTATTTCCGGGACGCCGGGCTGGAGCAGGTGGTGCAGTGGTTCGAGCTGGGCGGCTCGCTCAAGCTGCCCGGCGAGGCGCCCGCGGCGGCGCTCCTCGAGCAGTTCCGCAAGATCCAGGGGCTGGTCGAGGCCACCGCCGCGCTCGGCCTGAAGGCGAAGGACGATCCGGCGGAGCTCGCCGCCGGCTGCGAGTTCGTCCTTGAAGGCCTCCACGCCCAGCGCAAGATCAGCCGCAGCGAGGAGCGCGGCTTCTACGCCGAGGAACGGCCGCGGCCGGAAATGAGTCCGCGGGAGGTCCCGCCGCGCACCCGCCGCTCCTACCAGTGAGGCCGCCGGATGCGCTTCACCCGCTACTCGCGCTACACCGGGACTGAAGCGGACGGGATTGACATGGACGAGCTGCTCTCGCAGCTCGCCGACTACCTCCTCCAGAGCGGCTTCCAGCGGCAACTCTACGGCTTCTCGGAGATTGACTTCGAGCGGACCCTCGAGCAGCTCCGCCAGGCCATCCTCCAGGCGCTCGAAGCCAACCAGATGCTCCCGCCGGAGCTGCGCCGGCGGATGGAAGAAAACCCCGAGCAGGCCGACGAGCTGCTGAACCAGCTTCTGCAAAACCTGATGGAGCGGATGGCGGAGGAAGGCTACATCCGGGTGGACCAGCCGCCACCGCCCCAGCCGCGCTCCGGCAACGCCGACGACCCCGCCCAAGCGCGCGCTCGCTTCGAGCTGACCGACAAGTCGCTCGACTTCCTCGGCTACCGGCAGCTCAAGGACCTGCTGGGCTCGCTCGGCAAGGCCAGCTTCGGCCGGCACGACACCCGGGAGCTCGCGACCGGGGTGGAGGTGGCCGGCGCCCCCAAGACCTACGAGTTCGGCGACACGCTCAACCTCGACATCACCGCCACGCTCTCGGCCAGCATCAAGCGCCGTCTGGCGGAAGGCCACACGGGCCTCGAGTTCCCGCTCGACCTCGACTACCCCGACCTGCAGGTGCACCAGTCCGAATACCAGAGCTCCTGCGCCACCGTGCTGCTGCTCGATTGCAGCCACAGCATGATTCTTTACGGCGAAGACCGCTTCACGCCCGCCAAGAAGGTGGCGCTCGCCCTCTCGCACCTCATCCGCACGCAGTATCCGGGCGACTCGCTCCAGGTGGTGCTTTTCCACGACTCCGCCGAGCCGCTGCCGCTCGGGCAGCTGGCCCGCGCCCAGGTCGGCCCCTACTACACCAACACCCGCGAAGGCCTGCGGCTCGCCCGCCGCCTGCTCGCCCAGGAAAACAAGGACATGCGGCAGATCGTCATGATCACCGACGGCAAGCCCTCGGCGCTGACGCTCGAGGACGGCCGCGTCTACAAGAACGCCTTCGGGCTCGACCCGCTGGTGGTGAGCGAAACGCTGAAGGAAGTCGGCCGCTGCCGCCGCTCCGGCATCCTCATCAACACCTTCATGCTGGCCGACGACTACAGCCTCATCCACTTCGTCCACCAGGTCTGCCAGATCGCCCGCGGCAAGGCCTATTTCACCACGCCGCAGACGCTCGGCCAGTACCTGCTGCTCGACTACCTGAACCGCAAGTCCAAGCGCATCCACTAGGTGCCAACTCTCCCCCAGGCAGGGGCCTGGGGGCTCGGCGGGCGGGGTTATGCGCTGAGCCTGGGGGGTCGGCGGGCTAGGTTATACGCTCAGCCCGGTGGCCCCTGCCACCGGGAAACTCTGCTCGTTTTCCATTGACCTGATTCGTCCCCCGCGTAAGATGGGCTGCCTCGGGGTGGCGGCTTGGTTCGGCAGGCTCACCACAAGTGAAGCCGCCGCTACACGAGGAAAAGGAGCGCGCGGTGCCAGCAGAGCGTCTGGTGGTCATCGGCGGAAATGCCGCCGGAATGAGCGCGGCCAGCCGCGCCCGCCGGGTCAACCCGCAGATGGAAGTGGTGGTGCTGGAGAAGGGCGAGACCGTCTCTTACGGCACCTGCGGGCTGGCCTACCTGGTTTCTGGCGTCGTTCCCCGCGCCGACGACCTGGTCGTGCATCCGCCGGACTATTTCCGCGCCGAGCGCGGCATTGACGTCCGCACCGGGCACGAAGTGCTGGACATCGTCCCCGGGCAAAAGCAGGTTGTAGTCCGCCGCGGCCAGGAAACTCTCGCTCTCAAGTACGACAAGCTGGTCATCGCGGCCGGCGGCGCGCCCGCGGGGACGATCCCGGGAGCGGACGGGCCCGGCGTTTTTCACTGCAACGACATGGCGGGAGCGCTCGCCTTGCGGAAGTTCCTGGAGGAGCGCCGGCCGCGCACCGCGGCCGTCATCGGCGGCGGCTACATCGGGCTCGAGGTGGCCGAGGCGCTGCGGCGGCGGAACGTCGAAGTGACGGTGCTGGAGCGCTCGGCGACGCCGCTCGAAGACATCGAGCCGGAAATCGGCCAGTGGGTCAGCGAGCGCCTGGCGCGGCACGGGGTTCGGGTCGAGTTCAACGCTCCGGTCGCGAGTCTTGAGTCCGGGCGGAGCGGCGTGGGCGTCGTCTTCGGCGACCGGCCGGCGCTGCAGGCGGAGGTCGCGGTGCTGGCGGCGGGCCTGGCGCCGCGGGCGGAGCTGGCCGCGCACGCCGGCGTCGAGCTCGGCCCGAGCGGCGCCATCCGCACCGATGACCGCCAGCAAACCAACCTCTTGAGCATTTACGCCGCCGGAGACTGCGTGGAGACGCGGCATCTCGTTACCGGCGGCTTCGCCTATGTGCCGCTGGGGACGACCGCCAACAAGCAGGGCCGCGTGGCGGGCGAGAACGCCGCCGGGGGCAACGCCACTTTTCCCGGCGTGGTGGGGACGCTGGTGACCAAAGTCTTTGAGCTCGAGGTCGGCAAGACCGGCTTGAGCGAAAACTCGGCGCGCGCCGCCGGCTTCGCGCCCGTGGGCGTCAGCGTGGACAGCGTCTCGCAAGCGAGGTACCTCGCGGGGAAGCCGCTGCGCGTCAAACTGGTGGTGGAGCGCGAAAGCGGCCGCTTGCTGGGCGGGCAGCTCGCGGGCGAAGAAGGCGCGGCGCGGCGGGTGGACGTGCTGGCCACGGCGCTCGGGGCGCGGATGAGCGTGGCGGATTTCGTCCACCTCGACCTCGGCTACGCTCCGCCCTTCGGGCCGGTCTACGACCCCCTGCTGGTGGCGGCCTGGGAAGCGTTAAAGCAGCTCGGGCGCCGCCGCTGACCGGGTTGGGCAAAGCGGCCGCCCTCTGGTAGAATTGAATCGCAATGGCACTCTCTTTCATCACACGATTGTTCGGAGGGAAAAAGCGGATCGAGGCCCTGGCGGCCGGCGCGCAGGCGCCGGCGTTTGCCCTGAAGGACGGCGACGGAAAGAGCTACCCGCTCGGCGAGGCGCTCAAGCAGGGCCCGGTGCTGCTGGCCTTTTTCAAGGTGAGCTGCCCGGTTTGCCAGCTCGCTTTCCCTTTCCTCGAGCGCATTCACCAGGCTGTCAAAGGCAAGACGAACGTGCGCCTCTGGGGGATCTCGCAGGACGACGCGGGCGACACCCGCGCCTACGCGCGCGAGTACGGCTGCACGTTTCCCCTGCTGCTCGACGAGGGCGGCTACCAGGTTTCGAACGCCTACGGCCTGACCAACGTGCCCACGCTTTTCCTGGTGAAGCCCGACGGGGCGATTCAGCTCACGAGCGTCGGGTTCGACCGCAAGGACATCGAGGCCGCGGCGGGCGAGTTTGGAAAACTCACCGGGCAGCGCATCACCGCCTTCCAGCCCTCCGACCAGGTGCCCGACTTCAAGCCGGGTTGAGGGTCGAAGAACTAGTCCTCGTCGGGGACTTCAAGAAGACACGCAAGAATGCCTATCCTCCTCAGGGCAGACAAGAGTGTCTGCCCCACCAGGAACGAACCTTGAAGCGTGCGAGGCAGGGCAAGCAGGAATGCCTGTCCTACCAGTTAGTCTTCTGATTCCCGGGTGAAGTCGCGTTTCTTGTGCTTGGCGGGCTTTCGTTTCTTCGAGGGAATAACGCGCCCGCCGGGCGGCGCGCCCAGGAGGGCGCGGGCCAGGCGGCGCGTCTGGGTGGCGGAGTCCACCGCAGGTTTCTTCTTGCGCCGGCTCATCTACAGTGTGGCGGAAGGGTATGGGAGTCGAACCCATCGTCCCCCGGCGTTCGCCGAAGGACCACCGGCTTTGAAGGCCGGGAGAATCACCGGACCCTGCACCCCTCCGCCGAAAAAACAATTATACCGCGGGCGGGTCAGGCGGCGCCCTCGGCGAACTGCTCGTAGAGCTTGGGGTGGGTGCAGACCTCGTAGTAGACGCGCGGGGTCCAGTCGGCCAGCTTGCGGTCGGTCAGGCGGAAGCGCGGCATGCGCGCTTCCCGCAGGATGAGCTTCTCGAAGCTGTTGCCGATGGGGACGGTGCCGTGGTGCAGGGTCACCTTTTCTTTCTGCCCCAGCAGGTCGGCGGTGATCTCGGTCGAGCTCAAGGAGATCTCCTGCTGGAGCTTCTGGAAGCCGGCCTCGTTCAGCGACACGCCCATCACGTTGTAGCGCAGCAGGAACTCCTCCTCTTCGTCCATCCCCGGCGCGGGGATGCCTTGCAGGAGGAAGACGGAGAACTGGGAGCTGTTGTCGCCGAAGAGCTTCCGCGCCATGCGGGTGCAGCTGGACAGGCGGTCGGAGTCGTTGAGCGCGCCGGAAATCATGATGCGGGACTCGCCGTCCGTCCAGTAGTGCGGCGGAGAATCCTGGAAGGCGATGCCGAGGCCGAGCTCGAGCACGGGCAGGTCGTTGGTGCGGGCCCGCTCGTTGTAGGCCTGGCAGACGCGCACGATCTCTTTCGCCAGCAGACAGGCCTTGGCCACCGGGCGCTGGGAGGCGCGGGCGGTGTCGGTCTCGTAGATGCCGAGGATGAGCGCGTCTCCCTCGATGAAAATCTTCGAGGCCGAGTAGCGCGCCGCCAGCTTGTGCACCGGCTCGTAGAAGTTGAAACTGAAGTGGGTGGCGGGGTTCAGTCCGCGCCGCAGCAGCTCCTCGGTGATGCGGGTGGAGTCGCGCACGTCGGCCTTGACCACCACGTGGGCGCGCACCTGCTCTTCGCCCGCCTCGTGCTCTTCCAGCAGCAAGAACTGGTAGAGGGTGCGGTTGAGCCGGGAGACGTGCCGGGTCTTCTCGTCGTCCACCAGGTGGATTTTTTCCAGCAGGCCGTTCAGAACCTGGAGGTGGAGGAAATCGCGGCGCAGCCGCATGAGGTCGCGGGCGAAGCGGACCAGGATGGTTTCGGCGTCGGTGCGGCTGACGCGGCGCAGGCGCCGGGCCAGCTCTTCCAGTTTTTCCACCGGGAAGTTCCGCGCCGGGAACTGGTCGAGAAGGGTTTCGAGCTCCTGCCAGCCCTGGCGGTCCACCACCGCGCGCTTCAGCTGCTGGGGGTTGATGGGAGGGCAAAAGTCCTTGTAGAGCGCCTTCAAGTGGTAGCTGGCCAGCACATAGGGCAGCACGCCGGCCCGTTCCAGCCGCGAATGGAGCTCGCGCAGGAGCGTCTCCTGGGATTCGGTGCGCGGCTCGGGCAGGCCCTGCGCCGAGAGCGCCCCGAAGAGCCGCTCGGCGTTGGCGGGGTTGCTCAAGACCTCGGCCAGGCGGGTGGCGTGGCTCTGGCGGAGGAATCCAACCTTCTGCTCCAGCTCTTCGACTTCGCGGGTCAACTGCTGGCGCTGGAGCTCGAGGGCCTTTCCCTCGCGCTCGAGGCCGCCACGCTCCGCTTCGGGGTCTTGGCGGCCGGACCCGCCGCCTAGCCAGCGCAAGGTCTTGCGGCCGGCCGAGTCCGGCCGGGCCAGCTCCGCCAGGGCCAGCTCGGCTTCGCGCAGGCGGCGGTTCACTTCTTGCAGGTTGTCCGCGCACTTCTCGAGGCGCTGCTCCAGCCGCGAGAGCTCGTCGCCTTCCGGCAAGGCCAGGCCCTGCTCGCGCAGGAGCTGGGCCATAAGGTCGCGGAGGCGCTCCTCGAGGTCGACGTCATTGGTGAAATGGCCGAGCATGACGTAGTGCTCGAGGTGGACGACGGCGTCGTTCGGGTTCTCGAGGAAGATGAGCCGGTTACGGGCCACCTGGTAGAAGTCGGAGAACTCGGAGCCGAAGAGCGCCAGGCGAGCGGGGCGCAGGTTGGTTTCTTCCAGCTCTTCGAGCGTCTGGAAGAGGGCCTCGCCCACGCCGCGCAGCACGTGGCGGCGGTTGGCCTGGCAGTCGGCGATGCGGGAGTGCAGGACGAAGCTGGCCATGCTGTCCTGGAAGTGCAGGCTGCCCTTCTTCTCGACGCGCTCCTTGCAGGCCACGCTCAGCTCGGAGAACTGCCGCTGCATTTCGCCGAGCAGCCACTTGTAGACGGCCAGGCGCGCCAGCAGGTCGATCTCGATGTTGTTGTGCTCCTTGGCCAGGGTGAGGGAATCCGTGAGGACCTTGCCGAGGCGGCGCTTGAACTCGCCGGCGGCGGCGGCGCGGGTGCGGGCGTCGCTGGGGTAGAGGTCGTGCAGGTGGATTTGGGCGTGGTGGAGAATCTGCTCGAAGAGGAACTGGCTGGCCTGCTCGCGCCAGCGCGGGCTCAAGAAAACGTCGTGGCGGATGTTGTCCACCCCGACCACCAAGCGGGTGAAGGCCAGCGCCGGCGCGTAGGCCTGCACCGCGCCGCTCAAGGTCGAGGCCGACTGTTCGGGAGAGGCCATGGCATCCCCGGGCCGAAGTGATGCGGGACACTATAGCAAAGTCGTTCCCGCGGCCACAAGCATACGCCCACCGCTCCCCAAGCTCCGGGCCTGCTTTTCGTGGTAGCGTAGACGTGGCGAGAAAGACGATGGCGGAGTGCCTGCATCTGGACGCCGGCGGGGGTCGCTGCCGGCGAGAGGCCGCCGCGGGGAGCGCCTTCTGCCCCGGCCACGAGCCGGCAGCGGTCTTCGCGCCCGAGTCGGCGGCAGAAGCGCTGCGGCGGCTCCTGCTGCGGCTGGTGGCCCTGGGGCTGCTGGCGCTATTCCTGTTCCCGCTCCTGTTCCAGGCCTACCGGATTCTGCGGAACCTGCTCAACTGACTTCGACGATGTCTTCGCCGCCGTCGACGCCGATCACGTTGCCGGTGATCCAGTGGGTGTTGGGGTGGACAAGGACGCCGACGGCGGCGGCCACATCGGCCGGCGTCGTCAGCCGCCCGTGGGGGTTCTTGCGGCGGGCGCCTTCGAGGAGAGTCTCGTTGCCGGGAATCTTGCGCAGGGCGGGCGTGTCGGTGACGCCGGCGCGGATGGCGTTGGCGGTGATGCCCTTCGGCGCGAGCTCCATCGCCAGCTGGCGGATGTGCGATTCCAGCACGGCCTTGGCCGCCGACACCGGCCCATAGGAGGGAATCACGCGGCTGCCGCCGGAGCTGGTCATGGCGAAGATGCGCCCGCCCGTGCCCATCAGGCCGCGCCCGAC
>MEKM01000078.1 GCA_001766965.1 Acidobacteria bacterium RIFCSPHIGHO2_01_FULL_67_28
GCGCTCGGCGTAGGCCTGGCGGACGCGCGCCAAGACCTCGCGCGGGTTGCCCTGCGGCTGCTCCTTCAGGATGGCGGTGAGCGCGGTGCCGGTGTATTCGGCGTAGAGGTCAATCCGCCCGGCCCGCAAGGACTGGTGGCAGATGTAGCTCCCCGTCAAATAGAAGCGCCGCTCCACCGCCAACCCGGTGCGGTTTTCGAGGTGCTGGGCGATGAGCTCACCGAGCACTACCTGCTCGGTGAAGTTCTTCGAACCGACGACAATCCGCTCTTCCCGCGCCGGCCCGCAGCCCGCGAGCAATGCGAAGAGAAGAAGCAAAGCGGCGCGGCGCATCGCTAGTGCCGTTCCAACTTTTTGCGGCTGAGAGTTCTGAGGCGCGCCGCCAGTCGGTTGCACAAGTATCGCTTGCCTTGCATCGCGAAGCTTTTCCTTAGGCTCAAATAGTTGGAACGGCACTAGCCCGCAGGGCGCAGGCGCTTTTCGACGAGCCCCAGACCGAAGTCGGCCGCAAGCGCCAGCAGCGCCGCCGGCAGCACTCCCGCCAGGATCAACTGGTCGTTCACCATGGCCACGCCGCGGAAGATGTACTCGCCCAAACCGCCGGCGCCGATGGCGGCGGCAATGGTGGCCAGGCCGACAGAAATCACTGCGGCCACGCGCACGCCGGCGAGAATGACGCCCGCGGCTAGCGGCAGCTCGACCTGGAGGAGAAGCTGGCGGTCCGTGAGGCCCATCCCGCGGCCGGCCTCGACCACCGCCGGGTCCACCCCGCTGATGCCGGCGTGGGTGTTGCGGATGACGGGGAGCAGGGCGTAGAGCGTGAGCGCCAGGATGGCCAGGTAGTCGGCGCGCTGCTCGCGCAGCCAGGGCAGCGTCAGCAGAAAACCGAAGAGCGCCAGGCTGGGGACGGTCTGCATGACGTTGGCGCTGCCGAGCACGGCGCGGCTCCACGCCGGCCGGCGGGTGAGCAGGATGCCAAGCGGCAGGCCCACCGCCACGGCCAGCAGCGTGGAGAGGCCGACCAGCCACAAGTGCTCCAGCGTCAGGTCCAGCACCTCATTGGGGTGACGCAGAAAATAATCGAACACGCTCACGGCGCACCTCTCATGAGGAAGTTGTTTTTTCGGCGGTGCGTAACGCGGCCACGTAGTCGGCGGCGAGGCCCTGGCGGGCGTTCAAAAACTCCGCCGGCGTGTACACACCTTCGAGCCGCCCGGCTTCGAGCAGGGCGATGCGCGTGCCGAGCAGGAGCGCCTCGCGCAGGTCGTGGGTGACGAAGACGATGGTCTTTCCGAGCCGCTGCTGGAGGGCGCGGAACTCGCGCTGGAGGTCGGCGCGGGTCAGCGGGTCGAGCGCCCCGAAGGGCTCGTCCATCAGGAGAATGGGCGGGTCGGCCGCGAGCGCCCGGGCCACGCCCACGCGCTGGCGCTGGCCGCCGGAAAGCTCCCGCGGGTAGCGCGAGCCCCAGGCGAGGTCGAGCCCGACAAGCTCCAAGAGCTCCCGCACGCGCGCGTCAATCCGCGCGGGCGTCCAGCCCTCGACTGCGGGCACGAGTCCGATGTTGCGCTCAACGGTGAAGTGCGGGAACAGGCCGACCTCCTGGATGACGTAGCCGATGTGGCGGCGCAGGCGGATGGGGCCCCAGTCGCGGGCGGCGCGGCCCTCGACCCGCACCTCGCCCGCGGTGGGCTCGAGCAGCCGGTTCACGAGCTTGAGCGTGGTGGTTTTGCCCGAGCCGCTGCGGCCGAGGAGGACCAGCGTTTCGCCGCGGCGGACGTCGAGCGTCAGGTCGCGCACGAGCACGCGCCGGGAATCCAGCGCGTAGAAGACGTTGCGCAGCTCAATGACGGCGTCGCTCATCGCCCGGCTCTGCCCGCGCCCAGTATAGTCGCCTCGCGGGCTGTTTTTCTCTTCGCCATTTCTTCCATTGACTTTCCCCCCTCGCGGAATAGAATCCAGCCCTCCGCCCGAAGAACGTGAGCGCCACATTCGAGACTCCGCTGCGCGAGACGCATCTGCCGGGATTCACCCTGCTCTCCCGCGGCAAGGTGCGCGACCTCTACGCCGTCGACGACCGCCTGCTCATTGTTGCCACCGACCGCATCTCCGCCTTCGACTTCATCCTGGGCTCGGAAATCCCCGACAAGGGCCGCGTGCTCACGCAACTCTCGGTCTTCTGGTTCGAGCAGCTGCACGACCTGGTCGAAACCCATTTCCTCACCGCCGCGGTGGACGACTACCCGGAGCCGCTCCGCCGACACCGCGCCCAGCTCGAAGGCCGCTCCATGCTGGTGGTGAAGACCGAGCCGGTGCTGGTGGAATGCGTGGCCCGCGGGTATCTGGCCGGCTCGGGCTGGAAGGAGTACCAGAAGACCGGCGCCATCTGCGGCATCAAGCTGCCGCCGGGCCTGCGCGAGTCGGACGCCTTGCCCGAGCCCCTCTTCACGCCGGCGACCAAGGCCGCGAGCGGCCACGACATCAACATCAGCTTCGACGAGATGGTCGCGCGCGTGGGCGGGCCGCTGGCCGAGCAGCTCCGCGCGCTGACGCTGCGCATCTATGAGCGCGCCTCGGAGCTCGCCCGCGCCCGCGGCTTACTGATCGCCGACACCAAGTTCGAATTCGGCCGGCCCGCCGCGGCGGGCCGGCGCGAGGACCGCGTCCTCTTGATTGACGAAGTCCTGACGCCCGACTCCTCGCGCTTCTGGGCGGCCGACACTTACCGGCCCGGACAGAGCCAGCCGGCCTTCGACAAGCAGTTCGTGCGCGACTGGCTCGAGCGCAGCGGGTGGAACAAGCAGCCGCCGGCCCCGGCGCTGCCGCCCGACGTCATCCAGGCGACGCGGGCGCGATACCTGGAAGCCTACCGGCGATTGACGGGAAAGGAATTGTCCTAGGGGACCCCGGGGAGACCCGCGCGGGCGGGTGGGGGTGAAAGATGAAAGACCAACTGGACGCCCTGGTGAACCAACTGGTGGAGCGCGGGATCCTGTTTGACGAAGCCCGCGCCGAGTTCGAGAAGCGCTTCATCAGGAAGGTGCTCGAGACCCACCGGGGCAACCAGTCCCGCGCCGCCCGCGTCCTTGGCCTGCACCGCAACACCTTGAGCCGCAAGATCGAGCTCTACAAGCTCGACCGCAACTCCCACCGGCGCTAGCGCGGCGCACAGCATCGAGCCTGTGAGGCCGACCGCAGCCGATTCTTCGCTCCGCCCGTTGCGTTGACGCTGAACTCAATCGCCGCGGACGGGCTCCGCTCAGAATGACAAGAAGGAGAGGACTCTCCCGAAAATCGGGCAAGCAGGAATGTCCGCCCCACCGAGAGAGGAATAGAGGCGTTTTCGGGATCGTCTAGCGGGCGGCGGCACCGCCGCGCCGGGCCGGCTTGGGGATGTCCTCGGCCTTGACCTTGCCGTCCTTCAGCTTGAGCTGGAAGTACGGCTCCTTCTGGTAGCCGCTGACGGTTCCGGTAAAGTGGATGAAGTCGCCGGGCTTCAGGTTCTTGGCCTCGGGCGGAGCAACGACCCTGACTTCGATATCGGGCTGCTTGGCATCGGAGGCTTCCTGGGTGACCGCCACGGCCAGGGTCACCAGGTTGTCCGGGTTCTGGCTGACCGCCAGCACTTCGGCTTCCAGCTCTGGAAGCTCCGAGCCGCAACTGGCCAACCAGATGAGGTGTTCCGTCTCGCCGCCGGTTTTCAGGTCGTTGAAGATGCGCGGCAAGGTGAGCCCATCGCGCACAGCGTTCACCTCCGCAGCGCTGACCAGGCGCCAGCTGGCCGGAGGCTCGGCCGACTGGGCGGCGGCGGCGATGATGTCGTTGACCTGGTCGGCGGCGCACTCGGGCAGCACCTGCTGGTGGGCCGACATCACCTTGGTCAGGTACTCCTTTACGTCCTCTTTCTTGCTGACGTTCAGAGCGATGGCACGCGCCACGTGCCAGATGCCGGTGCGGTAGTCGGGCGTGGGCTGCTGCAGGCTGGACAGCCCGAGCTGGTAGTTGGTGGTGGGGTCGTTCGGCGTCAGGCGCACCAGCCCGGCCAACTCCCGGGCGGCGACGGCGTAGTCCTTCTTGCGGTAGGCCACAAAGGCCAGCACCTTGCGGAAGGCAGCTTCCTGCCGGAGTTTGTCGTCCTCGAACTGCTTGCGCGCCGCCGGGTCGGCGGGGGGCGGCACGGCGGCGTACAGCTTCTGGTGGAGCTCGAGGCCCTGGCGGGCGCGCTCGGCGCCGCGGGCAGCCAGAGCGTCGGCCTGGGGCGTGCCGTTGCGGAAGGATTGCAGGAAGCTGTAGGTGTAGAGAATCAGGGGCGCGAAATAATGAGTGTCGATCTGGGTCGCGTTGAGGTTCGACTGCTGGAGGAAGCCGGCCACCTGGTCGCGGTCCATGGCCATGAAGTTATCCACGGCCTGCAGGCACAGGGGATAGCGCTGCAACTGGAAAGCGGTGGAGGCCTGGTTGGGGTAGACGAAGGCGCGCAGGACGGACTCGGGGTACTTCTGCAGGAAGGCCTCAATGGCCTGCAAGCGGGCCGCGGGGTCGGGCGTCTGCTCGGGAGTCGTCTCGACGTAAGTGTTGAACTCTTCCACCCCGTAGGGCGACCGCTGTCCCTGCGCCGCCGCCGGATTCGTCCCCAAGAGTACCGCCAGCCCCACCAGCAGCAGCCAAGCCGTGCGTGCCTTCATTTCACTCCGCCTCCTCGTCGCGTTCCCAGCAGAACGTTCCGGGCAGGATACCAGGGCCAAACCAAACGCCGATTATAGGCATCCTGCCCCCGGCCTGCAAGCC
Organism: Acidobacteria bacterium RIFCSPHIGHO2_01_FULL_67_28; assembly: GCA_001766965.1. Lineage (GTDB taxonomy): Bacteria > Acidobacteriota > Terriglobia > Acidiferrales > 2-02-FULL-67-57 > 2-02-FULL-67-57. The sequence goes on from MEKM01000078.1 coordinate 4,786, forward strand.
CGTTCTTGCCCGGAGCGCCTGCCTCCGCCCTCTCCTTTGCTATGATGAGGCGCCGGGCAAAACCGTTATCCGGGCCCCGCCCGACGGGAGTTTTCCATGACCAGCGCCTCTCGGGAAGCGCCGCTCGCCATCGTCACCGGAGCCAGCCGCGGCATCGGCTACGCCATCGCCCAGGAGCTGGCCCGGCGCGGGCACCGGCTGGCGCTCGTGGCCCGCAATTCGAAACGGCTGGAAGAGGCGGCCCGGCGCCTGGCCCCCTCCCCATCCGGGGTCGAAACCTTTTCCTGCGACGTCCAGGACGCCGCCCAGGTGCGCGCCACCTTCGCGAAGATCCTCGACCGCCCGGGGCGGCTGGAAGTGCTGGTGAACAACGCCGGGGTGGGCGTCTTCGCGCCCGTGCAGAAGATTTCCGACGCCGACTGGGACTCGACGCTCAACACCAACCTGCGCGGGGTCTTCTACTGCTCGCAGGCGGTCATCCCGCGGCTGATGGAGCAGCGCGGCGGGCACATCATCAACATCAGCTCGCTCGCCGGCAAGAACCCGCTGGCCGGCGGCGCCGCCTACGCCGCCTCCAAGTGGGGCCTGATGGGCCTGACCTACTCGATGGCGGAAGACCTGCGTGGCTACGGCATCCGCGTCAGCGTCATCTGCCCGGGCACGGTCGAGACCGAGTTCTCGCCCCACGCCGGCAAAGACCCGCAGCGGATGCTCCAGCCCGGCGACGTCGCCCGCGTGGTCGGATGGCTGCTCGAGCAGCCCGAGCAGAGCTTCGTCAGCGAAGTGCTCCTCCGCCCCACGCAGAAGCCCTAGCGCGCCCGGCGGCGGCCACGGCGCTCGGCCTCGGCGCGGACGTACTTGCGCAGCGTGGGCGTCATGCGCTTGTCGGTCGTGAGCAGCCGCAGGTCGGCCACCTTGATGTCCGGCAGGAACCCGAGGGCCACCGCCAGCGGCGTCAGCGGATGCCGCACCAGCTGCACGCGGACGTCGTAGCGCGCGGCCCACTTGGGATGGCGGGCGATGCCCTCGAGGACCGGCTCGGACAGCTCGTCCCGCCGCAGCACTCCGAGCAGCGCCGCCTCGGTCAAAAAAGTGTTGTCGAGCGCCGCGGGGATGACCGGCGACTGGCCGAGCAGCAGCAGCCCCGCCGCCACCCGCGCCGAGCCGCGCCGCGCCAGCGCAATCTGCTGGCCCACGGGCAGCTGCTCCAGCCGGGCCAGGATCTGGTCTTCGGCCAGGCGCTTGATCTCGGCCGGCACCGCCGGCGCCAGGCTCACCTGCACCAGGTCGAATAGGTAGAGGAACTTGAGCAGCCGCATCGCCACCAGGCGCGGCGTGTGCGGGTTCTGGACCAGCGCCGCCTTCACCCGCTGGCTCTGGATGAGCTGCTCGTTCTTGGCAACGGCCTCCAGCAGCTCGCGCGGCAAGTTCTTGCGGTAGAGGAGCGTCAACAGGTGCTCCTCGCTCAAGAAGGGATTGCGCAGCAGGGCTTCGAGGACTTCGAGCGCGGAGTCGTGCACGAGCAGGCGGAGCTCCGCCGGCCCGCCGTGCTCGGCCCGCTCCATGCGCTCTTCCAAGCTGTCCATGAGGGTTACGCCGACGCTGTAGTCTGCTCTTGCAAC
>MEKM01000079.1:0-6400 GCA_001766965.1 Acidobacteria bacterium RIFCSPHIGHO2_01_FULL_67_28
TGGCCTGCTCCTCGTTGGGGGCGGAGACCTTGACCGACTGGAAGCGCCGCTCCAGCGAGCGGTCGCGCTCGATGGACTTGCGGTACTCGCCGGGGGTGGTGGCGCCGATGCACTGGATCTCGCCCCGGCTCAAGGCCGGCTTCAGGATGTTGGCGGCGTCGAGCGAGCCCTCGGCCGAGCCCGCCCCCACCAGCGTGTGCAGCTCGTCGATGAAGATGACGGCGTTCTGCGCCTCCATCAGCTCCTTCATGATGGTCTTCAGGCGCTCCTCGAACTGGCCGCGGTACTTGGTGCCGGCCACGATGAGCGAAAGGTCGAGCTGCAGGATGCGCTTGTCGGCCAGCGGCGGTGGCACGTCGCTCTCGGCGATGCGCTGCGCCAGGCCCTCGACGATGGCGGTCTTGCCCACCCCCGGCTCCCCGATGAGCACGGGGTTGTTCTTCGTGCGCCGGCAAAGGATCTGAATCACCCGCTCCAGCTCGTTCTCCCGGCCGACCAGGGGATCGAGCTGGTTGTCGAGCGCCGCCTGCGTCAGGTCGCGGCTGAACTCGGCGAGCAAGGACGTTTCCTTGGAGCGCGCCGAGGCCATCTTTTCGGTCTGGGTGCGGGCCAGCTCCTCCCGCACGGTCGAAAGCCGCAGGCCGCGCTCCTGGAGAATTTCGGAGGCGAAACACTTCTCCTCGGTCAGGAGGCCGAGCAGTAGGTGTTCCGTGCCGATGTGTTTGTGCGCCATGCGCTCGGCGTGCTCCTGCGCATGGAGCAAGATCTGCTTCACTTCCTGGGAGAAGGGCAGCTCCACCGAGGTCGACACCCGCTCGCGGATGGTGGTGCGCCCTTCGATTTGCTTGCGGATGGACTCGAGCGAGCCGTGCGAGCGCAGGAAGCGGTTGGCCAGCGCCTTGTCCTCCCGCAGCAGCCCGAGCAGCAGATGCTCGCTCTCGATGTACGGGCTGCCGTACTGGCTGGCTTCGTAGCGGGCGAAGAAGATCCCCCGCCGCGCCTTCTCCGTGTAGCGCTCGAACATCCCGGGTTCCCCCCTTACGTCGTCAACCGCCCGGCGGTTGCTAAACGTCCCCTCTCCAGCCGCCACACGCGATTGCAACGCCCTGCCAGTTCCAGATTATGCGTAGCCCAAAAGGAAGTCAAGGCGTGAGTGCGGTGCAAACTCACCAGCAGCTCAAGGATTCGATCGCTCGAGGCCGCGTCGAGGTTCCCGGTGGGCTCGTCGGCGAAAAGCACCGCCGGCCCCGTCACCAGCGCCCGCGCCAGCGCCGCCCGCTGCTGCTCGCCGCCCGAAAGCTCCCCCGCCAGATGGTCGGCCCGCTCGGCCAGCCCCACTTCCCCGAGCCAACGCTCGGCCTCCTGCCCGGCCCGTTCGCGGCTCTCGCCCCGCACCAGCAGCGGCAGGGCGACGTTTTCCCGCGCCGTGAACTCCGGCAGCAGGTTGGCCAGTTGCCAGACAAAGCCGATGCGCTGGTTGCGGTGCCGGGCGAGCTCATCTGCGCTCATCGTGTCCAGCCGCTCGCCGTCGTATTCGACCTCGCCGGCCGTGGGCCGGTCGAGCCCGGCCAGAAGGTAAAGCAGCGTGCTCTTGCCCGCGCCGGAGGGCCCCACCACGGCCGCCATCTCGCCGCGCTTGAGCTCGAGATCGAGTCCGTCGAGCACGACCAGCTCCCCCGCGCTGGTGGCGAATGCTTTGCGCAGGCCCCGCGCCACCAGCACCGTGTCTCCCCTCATAGATGCCTCCCGGGGGGCCGGGGCTGTGTGACTTTCGTCCTATCCCGGCTGTAGCGGCGCTCTATGAGCGCCGAAAAGCGGCTCAACGCCGCCCGGCGGCGGTCGCAGACCGCCGCTACAAGACGCGCGAGGAACTCTGGTCGCTCTGTGTGTCCTCTGTGCCTCTTCTGTGGTGAAATCGCGTTACTCATAGCGCAATACCTCGACCGGGACGACGCGGCTCGCGCGCCGCGCCGGATAGAGCGTCGCCGCCAGACTGATGACGAGTGCCGCCGCGGCGATGGCCAGCCCGTCGAGCGCGTGGGCGCGGAAAGGCACATAGGCGATGCCGTAGACCTGCGGGTCGAGCGGGAAGAGCCGCTCCTTGTAGGTCGCCCCCAGCCAGGCTACCCCGAAGCCGAGCGCGAGGCCCGCCGCCGTCCCCAGCGCGCCGATGGCAACGCCGTGCAAAACGAAGATGCGCTCGATTTGCGCCGCGCGCGCCCCCAGCGAAAGCAGAACGGCCACTTGCCGGCGCTTCTCCAGCACCAGCATCACCAGCAGGATCAAAATGTTCAGCCCGGCGACGAAGACGATGAGCCCGATGAAAAGCGCCGTCACCAGCTTCTCCAGGCGCAGCGCCCGGAAGAGGCTCTTGTGCGTCTCCATCCACGGCGTGGCCACAAAACCCTGCCCGGCCGTCTCCGCGGCGGCGCCGCTGACCTGCTCGGCCGTGTAGACATCCGCCAAGCGCAGCTCGAGCACTGAAACCGTCCCGGTTAGGTTGAACAGCTCCTGCGTCGCGTCCAGCCGCGTGAAGGCCCAGCCGGCGTCGAAGTCCCAGAAGCCGGACTCGAACACTCCCACCACGCGGAAGCTGCGGTAGCGCGGCACCAGGCCGAAGGGGCTAAGGCGCCCCTGGGGGCTGGTGATAAGAACGACGTCGCCGGCAAAGACGCCGAGCTCCTGCGCCAGCTCGTGTCCCACGAGCAGCGGCGGCGGGCCGCCGTCCGCGGCGGCGAGCTCCGCCTTCCCTTCCCGCAGCCGCGTGAAGAGTTTCTCCTGCTCGGGGGCCTCAGCGGGCTCGATGCCCTTGAGCACGATGCCGCGGGCGCGCGAGCCGCTGGAGATGAGCACGGTCTCATAGAGCGCCGGGCTGACGGAGGTGACGCCCGCGAGCCCGCGCAGGCGGGCGGCGAGTGCGTCGTAGTCGCGGATGCCGGCGGCGTCCTTGCGCGTCAGGTTGACGTGGGCGGTGGCCCCCAGCAGCCGCTCTTCAAAGGTCTCCCGGAAGCCGGCGTTGATGGCGAGCGCCAGCACCAGCGCCGTCACCCCGGCCGCCACCGCCGCCACGGCGATGACGGTGATGACCGAGAGGAAGCGGTCGTCCCGGCGGAATCGGGACGCTCCGCCGCCCCCTTGCAGGTACCGCCGCGCCACAAACCATTCGAAGGTCATGGGCTGTCGGGGTCCGTTGGGCCCGACCCTTCCGGGCGGAGCGGTTCACCCCGAGGGCTCGTCCCGAGGGGCCGCAGCAGCGGGAAGAGGATGACCTCGCGGATGGAGCGGCTGTTGGTGAGAAGCATCGTCAGCCGGTCGATGCCGATGCCTTCGCCGGCCGTGGGCGGCAGGCCGTGGGCGAGGGCGCGGACGTAGTCTTCGTCCATGGCGTGGGCTTCCTCCTCGCCGCGCTCGCGCCGGCGGAGCTGCTCGAGGAAGCGCTGGTGCTGCTCGAGCGGGTCGTTGAGTTCCGAGAAGGCGTTGCCGAGCTCGAGCCCGCCGGCGAAGACTTCGAAGCGCTCGGCGAGCGTAGGGTCGTCGTCGCGGGTTTTCGCGAGCGGCGAGACCTCGACGGGGAAATCGTAGATGAGCGTCGGCTGGACGAGCCGGCGCTCGACCACCGCTTCGAAAAGATGCGCGGCGGCGAGGCCGGCGCTCGCGTCGCGCGGCACCTCGGCCGTGCGCGCCTGCTCCGCGTGTTTTTCCGCCCAGCGGTCGTGCTGCTCCGCGAAATGGCGGGCTTTTTCGGCGTCGGCGAGGTCCGCAGGCTTCGGCGGGTGGCCCGCGAGCCAGTACTGGCAAACGGCTTCGCGCAGCGAGAGCCGCTGCCAGCGGCCGAAGTCCACGGTCTGCTCCTGGTAGGTTACGCGCGCCGAGCCGGTGATTTCTTTCGCGAGCGCCGTGAGCATCTCTTCGGTCAAGTCCATCAGGGCGCGGTAGTCGGCGTAGGCTTGATAGAACTCGAGCATGGTGAACTCGGGGTTGTTGCGGACGGAGAGCCCCTCGTTGCGGAAATTGCGGTTGATTTCATAGACGCGCTCGAGCCCCCCGACGACCAGGCGCTTCAGGTAAAGCTCCGGGGCGATGCGCAGGAAAAGATCAATGTCGAGCGCGTTGTGGTGGGTGACGAAGGGCTTGGCCACGGCGCCCCCGGCGATGGGCTGCATCATCGGCGTCTCGACTTCGAGGAAGCCCCGCGCCTCGAGGAACCGCCGCAGGAAGCCGATGAGGCGGGCGCGCGTCTGGAAGATCTCGCGCACGCCCGGGTTGACCAGTAAGTCCAGATACCGCTGCCGGTAGCGCTGCTCGACGTCGGCCAGGCCATGCCACTTTTCCGGCAGCGGCAGCAGGGCTTTGGCCAGCAGGGCCGCCTGCTCGACGAAAAGCGTCAGCTCGCCCGTCTTCGTCCGCCCAAGCGTTCCTTCGGCGCCGATGACGTCGCCGAGGTCGAGCAGCTCGAAGAGCCGCCAGGCTTTCTCGCCCACCTGGTCGCGCCGGAAGTAACACTGGAGGCGGGCATCGGCGGCGTTGAGGTCGGCGAAGCCGGTCTTGCCGTGGAAGCGGATGGAGTGGATGCGTCCGGCGAGGCGCGCGCGCGGCCGCTCGGCGGCGAGCTTCTCCGCCGCCACCTTTTCGTAGCCGGCCACGACCTCGGGGATGGTGTGCGTGGACTCGAAGCGGTGCGGGTAGGGATCGTAGCCGAGCTGCTCGATTTCCTGGAGCTTCTTCCGGCGCTGGAGGAACTGGTCCTGCGGCTCGAACAGGAGTGGCGGTTCCGGCATAGGCACGCGATTCTAACGCAGATGGAAGCGCTGATGCACACGTCCTGTAGCGGCGGTCTGCGACCGCCGCCGGGCGGCGTTCAGCCCCTTTTCGGCAGAGCGCCGCTACAGCCCAAGCGGAAAGATCTCACCTTGGTAGGGCCAATCTTCCCATCGTTTCGCCAATCCCGCCCGCACCGGGTTCTGGCGCACGTAAAGCCATTTCTACCCATAGGATTCCGCCGACCGCATCACGTGGTCGAAGAAGCCTTTCTGCCAGTGGGGAGCCCGTACCCCCAGACGGCGCAGCGTTTTAGAAAGCGCGTTCTTCCACGACTTCATCCAGCGGGAGAGAGAGGGAGAGTCGGGGGTAAAGGCGGCAAAGAAGTGGGCGTGGTCGGGCATGAGGACGTAGCGGCCCACGAAAACTTGCCGTTGGGCCGCCTGGCCCGCAAAGGTCACGAACGAGGCGTGGACTTCCTGGTCGGCCAGAACCCGGCGCCGACCCTGTGTGCACGCAGTGAGATAATAAACGGGACAGTCGCTGAACAACCGCTCGAGGCGCCGCAGCCGGGGCTTGAACCTTTTGGTCATCTGGCAACCGCCTGGCGGCGCTCATAGAGCGCCGCTACAGGGCCGCCGCCGGACTGAACGTAGCACGGGAGAATTCCTTGGTGCTTCCCCAGTTCCGCCATTGGGGGCGGATTATAGCAAAGGGCAGTGGCGGGTGTCGGCTGCGCTTTGGCTGCCGGAAGTCGAGGATTGCGGAGCGCGGCGCGCGCGCCGACGTGTCACTTATCCCAAAGGCGGGCGGGGCAGTTTATACTCCCTGCGGTCGTGAGCCCCCAGAAACAGAACCCGGGCGAACTGCCCGAGGCGGTGGCCATCCGGCGCGCCCAGCAGGGCGACGCCGCGGCCTTCGAGCGCCTCTACCGGCTCCACAAGGGCCGAGTCTACTCGCTCTGCCTGCGCATGCTGGGGAACCCGGCCGAGGCGGAAGACATGGCGCAAGAGGCTTTCCTCCAGCTCTTCCGCAAGGTCGCCACCTTTCGCGGCGAGTCGGCCTTCTCCACCTGGCTGCACCGGCTGACGGTGAACGTGGTGCTGATGCACCTGCGCAAGAAGGTCTTGCCCCAGGTGCCGCTCGACGAGCCGGTCGACGCCGACGAAGCCGGCGAAGGCCCGCGCTGGGAGCCCGGGGCCGAGGACCTGGTGCTCGTCGGCGCGCTCGACCGGCTCACGCTGGAAGCGGCCATCGCCAAGCTGCCGCAGGGCTACCGCCTGGTCTTCGTCCTGCACGACGTCGAAGGCTACGAGCACAACGAGATCGCCGACATGCTCGGCTGCTCCATCGGCAACTCCAAGTCGCAGCTCCACAAGGCCCGGCTGCGGCTGCGCGATCTCCTGCGGCAGGCCCGCCGCGGCGGGCCGGGCAAAAGAAAGTCCGAGGGCCAGCAACCGCGCGGGCCGGATTTGACATCATAGTGGGTGTAGGCCGGGCGCGCCCCCGCAGGGCTTGCTCCGGCCGAGGGATTGTAGATAGAATCGGCGACACTGCTGTGGTTACCTGTGAGCAAGTTCGAGGGCTAACGGGGGCGCTTCTGGAAGGGGAGAGCCACCCGGAGGCGTACGCCCATCTGGCG
>MEKM01000079.1:6453-6917 GCA_001766965.1 Acidobacteria bacterium RIFCSPHIGHO2_01_FULL_67_28
GCCCATCTGGCGGAGTGCGCCCGTTGCCAGCTGCTGGTGGAGGAGCTGGGGGCGGTCGAGCGCGCCGCGCGCGCCCTGCCCGTCTATCAGCCGAGCGCCCGGCTCTGGGGGCGCGTCGAAGCCGCCGCCCGGCACGAAGGCTTGTGGGGCCAACGGTCCTGGTGGCAGGATTTCACTCCCGCTTTCTTCCCTGCCCGGCCCGCCTTCGCCGCCGTGTTGAGCGTGACACTACTCGTGGCCGGGGCGCTGGTCCGCTATCCGGCGCTGGAAGGCCCGGCGCTGGCGGACACACAGGCAAACGCCTTCGAAGTCGCCCAGGCGGAGCTGGTGCAGGCCCCGAGCTACAACGATCGTTACCAGATTCACCTCCAACAGGTCGAGTACCGCGTGATGGCGGAAGAGACCTCGCCCGTCGACCCCGAGCTGCGGGAGATGACGGCGCGGCCGCTCGATGCCGTCGATCG
>MEKM01000080.1 GCA_001766965.1 Acidobacteria bacterium RIFCSPHIGHO2_01_FULL_67_28
CGCCTTCGACGCCGACGAGTATCTCTACGTCGGCGACCGCACCGGCACCCTCTTCAAGATCGGGCGCGACCGCCAAACCTTCGTCTTCGCCACGCTCGAGCCCAGCGTGGCCGCTTATCACCTCGCCTTCGGGCCCGACCGCCAGCTCTACGTCAGCGGGCCGACCACCTCGAGCTTTGACGCCGTCTACCGGGTCAACGAGGCCGGCCGGGTCACGGTCTTCTACCGCGGCCTGGGGCGGCCGCAGGGGCTGGCCTTCGACGTCGAAGGCAACCTCTATGTGGCCGCTTCGCTTCAGGGACGCCGCGGCATCGTGCGCATCACCCCGGCGGGCCAGGCCGAGCTGGTCATCTCCGGACCGAACCTGGTGGGGCTGGCCTTTCTTGCCGGCGGACTTGCCCTCGCCACCACCAACGCCGTCTACCACCTGCGCTGGCCCGTGGCCGGCCTGCCGCTCTTGCCCTGAAGTCGCATGAAGGCTGAAATCATCGCCATCGGCTCGGAGCTGCTCACTCCCTTCCGCCAGGACACAAACTCGCTCTACCTCACCGAGCAGCTGGAGCGCCTGGGCATCCCGGTGATGCAGAAGACCGTGGTGGGCGACGACCGCGAGCGGTTGAAGGCGGCCTTCGGCGACGCCCTGCGGCGCGCCGAGCTCGTCATCGGCATCGGCGGGCTCGGCCCCACGGAAGACGACCGCACGCGCGAGGCGGTGGCCGAGCTGCTCGGGCGCAAGCTCAAGCGCGAGGAGGAGGTGGTCGCGCGGATGGAAGAGCGCTTCCGCGCCCGCGGGCGGAAGATGCCGGAGGTGAACCTCCGCCAGGCGATGGTCCCGGACGGGGCCGACTGGCTCCCGAACGACCACGGCACCGCTCCGGGCCTCTGGCTCGAAACCGACGACCAGAGAATCGTGCTGCTGCTGCCGGGGCCGCCGCCGGAGCTGAAGCCGATGTTTGAAGAGCTCTGCCTGGCGCGGCTGCGCCCGCGCGCCCCCAAGCACGTCTTCGCCCACAAGGTGCTGAAGACCGTCGGGCTGGCCGAGTCCGACCTCGAAGAGCGGGTCGCGCCGATTTACCGCGAGTACACCAACCCGGAGACCACCATCCTGGCGGCGCCCGGCCAGGTGGAGATTCACCTGCGCGCCTCCGGGGCCGACACCGCCGAGGCCCTGCGCCGCGCCGAAGAGCTCGCCGAGCGCCTGGAGCAGGCGCTGGGCGACTACGTCTTTGCCCGCGGGCCGGAGACTCTCGAGCAGGTCGTGGGCCTCTACCTGATGATGCGCGGGGCCACGCTGGCGGTGGCGGAAAGCTGCACCGGGGGGCTCGTGGCCGAGCGGCTCACCAGCGTCCCCGGCAGCTCGCACTACTTCGTCGGCGGCATCACCTGCTACGCGGAGAAGCTGAAGGCGAAACTCGTGGGCGTTTCCCCTGCCCTGCTGCGCCGCAAGGGCGAGGTGTCGGCGGAAGTGGCCGCGGCCCTGGCCCAGGGCGTGCGCCGCCGCACCGGCGCCGTGCTGGGATTGGGGATTACGGGCGTCGCCGGGCCCACCGGCGGCACGCCCGACAAGCCCGTGGGCACCGTCCACCTCGCGCTGGCCGACGCCCACCGGGTGAAAACCGAAAAACACCGCTTCCTCGGCGACCGCGAGCGCGTCCGCTGGCAGGCTTCGCAGGCGGCGCTCGAGCTGGTGCGGCGGAAGCTGCTGAAGTGACCCGATGCGCCTGTTCGTGGCGCTGGAATTGACCGAAGGCGTGCGCGCCGCTTTGCGGGAGCTGGTAGCGCGGCTCGAGCCCGCCGGCGCCGACCTGCGCTGGGTGCGTCCGCAGGGGATGCACCTGACGCTCAAGTTCATCGGCGAAACGCCCGAGGCGAAGCTGCCTCTCCTCCGGGAGGCGCTGGCGCGGGTGCGCAGCCCCAAGCCGGTCGAGATGGAGTTCCATGGCCTGGGCTACTTCCCCAACGAGCGCCGCCCGCGCGTCTTCTGGGTGGGAATCGAGGCCAGCGACAACCTGCCGGCGCTGGCGGCGGAGGTCGAGGCCGCCCTGGAGCCGCTCGGGATTCCCCGCGAGAGCCGCCCCTTTGCGCCGCACCTGACCCTGGGGCGCTTCAAAAGCGCCAACCGCCTCGAGGGCTTGCAGCAGGAGATCGCCCGCTTGCCCGCAACCCAGTTCGGCCGCGTGGAAACATCCGAGTTCGTCCTCTTCCAGAGCCGGCTCTCCCCGCACTGGGCCGAGTACACCCGCCTGGAGTCGTTTCCTTTCGTGCGCTCCTGACGACGGCCGGAAAGACACTGGCCGTTGCCTCGCGGCGGACTTTCAGGTTACAATGCGGGCGCTTTCAGGGCGGTCAGAATCGGTCTTTCATGTCCAAGCCCCTGGACAATTTGGGCCGGCAACTGGGACGGCTGCTGCCGCGCCGGATCCGCCTCCTCTACCTCATCCTGGGCGTGCTGCTGGCCTTGAGCGTCGTCCCCCTGGCGTTCTATGGCTACCTGGTCAGCTCCAGCACGCGCGACAAGCTGCAGACCAACGAGCAAATCCTGCAGGTCACCGTCACCCGGGGCACGGCTCGGGAGATCCGTCTCTATGTCCTTAGCATGGACATGCAGATGGAGAACCTGGTGCGCTGGCTGGAGTCGACCGGCACCATCGTCAACGTGGCCGACCCCAAGCACGCCGACGGACTGCGGCGCGCCACCGAAGGGTTTGTGCGCGCGGCCCCGGAGAGCATTCTCTTCCTGACCATCGTCAACGCCGAGCAGCGGGGGATCGCCGGGGGCGACCCCGAGGTGGGCACGGATGCCTTCGTCAAGCAGCGGCTGGCCGACGGCTTTCAGACCGCCCAGCTCGCCAACGCCTTCCACAGCGGCGCCTTCCTGGTGGGCCACGGCGGGAAGGAAGAGCCGGTGATGGTGATGGCGCGGCCGCTGGCCGTCGGCAACGACTTCCACGGCATGGTCGCCATCGTGGTGAGCCTGGAGTTCCTGCGGCAACGGCTGAAGGATTCGAGCGTGGGCGGCCTGGTCACCTACGTCGTGGACCGCAGCGGGCGCCTGGTCATCCACCCGGACGAGAAGAAGTTCACTGTCGGCCAGGACATGAACCACGTCCCCATCGTGCAGATGTTCCTGACCGGGACCGAGCAGGCCAGCCTGACGACTCCCTTCGAGCTCCAGGAAAACAACAAGAACGTGGAGATGCTGGGCACGCAGGTGCCCGTCGCCGAGCTCGACTGGGCCGTCATCGCCCAGAAGCCGGTGGAGATGGCCTACGCCGCCGCCGCCGAGATGGAGCGCTACGCCTTCGTGCTGCTGGTGATGGCCATCGCCTTCAGCGTGCTCATCGGCTACATCTCCGCGCGCCGCCTGACCACTCCCTTGCAGGTGCTCTCGGAAACCACCCGCGCCATCGCCAAGGGCGACTTCTCCCGCCGGGTCAACCTCCCCAGCCGCACCGAGTTCGGCGAGCTGGCCGCCACCTTCAACGTGATGACCGACGACCTGGAGAAGTACGTCGAGCAGCTGAAGCAGGCGGCGCAGGAAAACCACGAGCTCTTCCTCGGCTCCATCCGCACCCTCGCCGCCGCCATCGACGAAAAAGACCCCTACACCCGCGGCCACTCCGGGCGCGTGGCCAAGTATTCACTCATCCTGGCCGAGACCGTGGGGTTGCCGGAAGACGAGGTCTACAAGATCCGCATCTCCGCCCTGCTGCACGACGTGGGCAAGATCGGCGTCGACGACCGCATTCTCAAGAAGCCCGCCGGGCTGACCACGGAAGAGTTTGAAATCATGAAGCAGCACCCGGTCAAAGGGGCGAACATCATCCGCCCGGTGGCCAAGCTGCGCGAGATGATTCCCGGCATCGAGCTCCACCACGAAAGCCTGGACGGGCGGGGCTACCCCTACGGGCTAAAAGCCGATGAGATCCCCATGATGGCCCGCGTCATCATGGTCGCCGACACGCTGGACGCCATGACCACCAACCGCCCCTACCAGGTGGCCATGGAGCTGGAAGTGGCGATGGACAAGATCCGCGCCATCGCCGGCAAGAAGTTCGACCCTGTGATCGTGGACGCCCTCTTCAAGGCCGTCGAGGAAGGCAATCTCAAGCTCACGCCGCAGATGGTCGAAGTCTAGCTTTCAGTTCCCTCCCTCCTCTGCTTCGTTTGCTTTCTTTGCCTCCTCTGCCTCTCTGCTAGAATAACGAGCGAGGAGACCTGTGGCATCAACCGGGCAGCAAGAGAAGACCAGCTTCTGGGGCCGGCTGCAGCAGGCGGTCAGCCGCACGCGCGAGCAGTTCGTCGAGCGCGTCGACGACGCGCTGCGCGGGCGCAAGGAGATTGCCCCGGAGCTTTTCTCCGCGCTGGAGGCCGCGCTGCTGGGCGCCGACCTGGGCGTGGAGACCACCGCGGAGCTCCTGCAGCGCCTGCGGGAGCGCGTCGAGCGCAAAGACCTCTCCGACCCCGCCGCCCTGCGGGGCGCCTTGCGCGAGGAGCTGACCTCTCTGCTGCGCGCCACCCACGATCGCTCCGCCCCGATGCAATTCATCGGGGCCAAGCCTTACGTCGTGTTTCTCGTGGGCGTGAACGGCACCGGCAAGACCACCACCATCGCCAAGCTGACCCACCGCTGGCAGCGGGAAGGCCGCCGCGTGCTGCTCTGCGCCGCCGACACTTTCCGCGCCGCCGCCGGCGAGCAGCTCGAAGTCTGGGCCGAGCGGTTGAAGACGGAACTCTTGCGGCAGAAACCCGGCGCCGATCCGGCCGCCGTCGTCTTCGACGCCCTCACCGCCGCCAAGGCGCGCGGCGCCGACGCCGTGCTGGTGGACACCGCCGGGCGGCTGCACACGAAATCGAACTTGATGGCCGAGCTCGAGAAGATGAAACGCACGGCGGCCAAGGTGATCCCGGGCGCGCCGCACGACATCCTGCTCGTGCTCGACGCCACCACCGGGCAGAACGGCCTGGCGCAGGCCCGCCAGTTCACCCAGGCGGTCGGCGTCACCGGCATCGTGCTCACCAAGCTCGACGGCACCGCTAAAGGCGGCATCGTCGTCGCCATCGCCCGCACGCTCGGCCTGCCCATCCGCTACCTGGGCGTGGGCGAGCAGCCGGACGACTTGCTCGACTTCGACCCCGAGGCCTACGTCGCCTCTCTCTTCGATTGAGATGAGCCTCAAGACCGCCACCCGCACCGAGCACGAATGGATGGACGTGGCGCTCGAGCTGGCGGCGCAGGGCGAAGCGCTCACCAGCCCCAACCCCATGGTGGGCGCCGTGGTGGTGCGCGAGGGCGAAGAGGTCGCGCGCGCCTTTCACACCTACGACGGCGTGAAGCACGCCGAGGCGCTGGCGCTCGAGGCCGCCGGCGCCGCCGCTCGCGGCGCCACGCTCTATACGAACCTCGAGCCGTGCTCCCACCAGGGCCGCACCCTGCCTTGCGCCGAGGCCATCATCGCGGCCGGGGTGCGCCGCGTGGTGGCGGCCGTGGCCGACCCGAACCCGCAGGTCAATGGCCGCGGCTTCGAGCGGCTGCGCGCCGCCGGCCTCGAAGTCGTCGCCGGCATCCGCGAAGAAGAGGCCCGGCAACTGAACGAAAGTTTCGCCGGCTGGGCGCGCCTGGGGCGGCCCTACGTGACGCTCAAGGCGGGGCTGACGCTCGACGCCAAGATCGCCTCGAACGACGAGGGTCACCGCTGGATTACCTCGGACGAGTCGCGGGCGCGTGTGCAACAGCTCCGACACCAGTCCGATGCTGTGCTCACCGGCATCGGCACGGTGCTGGCCGACGATCCCCTGCTCACCGACCGCAGCGGGCGGCCGCGCCGCCGGCCGCTCGTGCGCGTCGTGCTCGACGCCGGGCTGCGCCTGCCGCTCGACTCCCAGCTCGTGCGCTCGGCGGCGAACGACCTGCTGGTCTTTTGCGGCGAAGACGTCTGGATGGGCAAGCGCGAGAAGCTCGAGGAGCGCGGCGTGGAAGTCATCGAGCTGAAAGAGGCCGGGGGCCGCTTAAGCCTGCTGGCGGTCCTGAAGAAGCTCGCCGCGCGGCAGATCACCAGCGTGCTGGTCGAAGCCGGCTCGCATGTCAACGCCTCCGCCCTCGAGACGGGCGTGGTGGACAAGGTCTGGCTCTTCTACGCCCCGAGGTTGCTGGGACCGGACGCTGTGCCTTTGCTGGCTAGCACCAGTTACGAGTCACCAGTCGCCAGTCACGGCCTTTCTCTGTTGAGCTATCGCTTCCACCGCTTTGGGCCGGACTTCGCCGTTGAGGGCTACCTGCGCGATGTGTACGCGGGGCCTTGCGCCTAAGCGTCAAGTTGCGCAGACAAGAGTGTCTGCGCCACCAAGACAAAGGCAAAGCCTCCGCGGGAGAAATCCCTTAGTGTCTACCCCTAACCTTGCTAGACCAGTTGTGCATGGCTGCCTGCGGCGTGGGCAGGCAAACTCCTGCGCGTACGCCTTAGGTTTTCTTCGGTGGGGCAGACACTCTTGTCTGCCCGCCTTGGTTCAAGTACCACCCCTCGTAGGTTTCAGGGTCGTCTGTCAATCCCGCCTTCACGGGATTGAGAAACATGTAGTTCAGCTTCTCCAGAAACTCCGCTTCGTCCCGCACGATGCGGTCAAACGATTCATCCTGCCAGACTGAACCCTTTCGACCTTGACGCCGATTCAATTCTCGAGCCGTCACTCCTTTGATCCCTTTCATTACACGGCTTAGAGAATCACCTGGCTTTGGACGAAGCAACAGGTGCGCATGATCTGGCAACACGGTGGCAGCAAACAATCCGTAGTGCCGATCAGCGCCGGCGACTATGCGGTTGCGGAGCCAGCGAATCTCCGTTCGATTCAGTGGCTCACGAACGAGGCGGAAGGTAACAAAGTAAACTGCGCCTTCGAAAGTCCAATGGGGTAAACGGCGTCGGGCAACTCGCAGCTCCGGGGATGACTTGACCATAGTCCCTTGTTCCACCCAAGACCGGCTGTGATTATGCGCAGACAAGAGTGTCTGCGCCACCAAGAAGACAAGGAACCATGCGGAGGGGACGGTCATTCCCTTAGGAAGCGGAGCGCGATTATGCGCAGACAAGAGTGTCTGCGCCACCAAAAAAACACACTTTCCACAGTACCTCCTTCCGTCCCTAGCTCCGTTGCAGACGCACGGCCGAGAGATACCTGCGCGATGTTTATGCAACACCCAGCGGCTAGGGTCCGGGGTTTTTCGGGTGGGGGAGACACTCTTGTCTGCCCGCCCCGGTTCAGAGTGTCTGCGCCACCAAAAACAAAGAACCGACCCGGCAGGACAGTGGTTCCCTGCACACCTTGAGCCTGCTAGACTATCGAGTGGCCTTTACGATGTTTACGGGAATCATTGAAGAAGTCGGCACGGTGGCCGAGCTCGCCACCGACCCGGCGGGCGGCCACTTGCGCGTCACTTGCGCGAAGCTCCTGCCGCGCTTCGAAGTCAGCTCGAGCGTGGCAGTGAGCGGCTGCTGCCTGACCATTGTGCGGCGGGAGGAGGACGGCTTCTGGTGCGACCTGGCGCCGGAAACCTTGAACCGCACCGGCTTCCGCCGCCTGCGGGTCGGCTCCCAAGTGAATCTGGAAGCGCCGCTCACCCCGACCACGCCGCTCGGCGGGCACATCGTGCAGGGCCACGTGGACGGCACCGGCACCTTCGTCGGCCTGCCGCGGGCGGGCCTGCCCGCCGACTTGTCCGCCGGAGCTTTAGCGCAGGCGGAAGCCTCGGCGAAGGCGGGCGATGAGAACTACTGGCTGGACGTGGACGTGCCGCCAGAGCTGACGCGCTACCTCGTCGAGAAAGGCTCGGTCGCGGTGGAAGGCATCAGCCTGACCGTGGCGGCCATCGAAAGCTCGCCTGCCCTCCGAAGCCTTGGCGTAGGAGGGCGGCTGCGCATCGCCATCATCCCCTACACCATCGAGAACACTAATCTGCGCTCGCTCGCGCCCGGTGACCCGGTCAATATCGAGTGCGACGTGCTCGCCAAGTACGTCGAGAAGCTGCTCGCGGAGCGCCCCGGCACCGCGCGGACGCCCGCAGCGGCCTCCCGCCTCACGCTCGACCGCCTGCGGGAAGAAGGGTTCTGAAGAAAGTCGCAGAGTCTAAGAGTCGAAGAGTCCGAGCAATTCTGCGACCCCTGTGACTCTGGGACTCTTAGACTTTTCGACTTTCTTAGGCGCGGATGGTTTCGAGGCCTTGGGCCTTGGGTCCGGTTTCGGTTCGCCAGAGCAGGAAGGCGAAGGCCAGGGCGGCCACCCCGAGCGCAGTGAACATCCACATCATCGGCAGGTAGCCCGAAGGGTTGGCGACGCTGGCGCCAGCCCAGTCATTGGCGCGGCCGACGAACCAGTCCACGAACAGAATGCTCAATTGCTGGAGCAGGAACATCAGCGCGTAGGCGCTCCCCAGGCGCTTCTGCTCGACGATGTAGGCCACCGACGGCCACATGATGGCCGGAATCAGCGAGAAGGCGAGCCCCAGCATCACCACCG
>MEKM01000081.1:0-7192 GCA_001766965.1 Acidobacteria bacterium RIFCSPHIGHO2_01_FULL_67_28
CCCAACCACCCTCCCTGCGGCCGTTTCTTTTCTTTCGCAAAGATGCACCTGAATTGATTTCCGACGGAGGGTTGCGCTCCCTTGTTGCCCGTGATTCCCGAACACTTGATGTGCTCTATCGTTTCGACCCTAGTGACCTCCGCTCCGATCCCTCTGTTGACCTGCTTTTTTCCCGAGCGGTGGCGTCGCGTGACGGTCGGAATGTGTTGGCAGTTTTCGCCGAGCTGGCAGGCCCATCAATAGAAGGTAACGAATGGCTCGGATGGGCTGACAGGCACAAGCGCGATAGATTTTTCGTCTTGGACCTTACAAAGAGGGCTCTCGTGAAAGACTGCGCTGTGGTCGGTGAGAATCCTTGGTTTTCGATGCCTGTGGCCATTTCCTCGAACGGTCGCATGATTGCGTACGGTCGTGGCGACTTCGCAAAGAGGAGCCCCAACTTAGCGGTTCTCGACCTGGACACTTGCAAGCCCATTGCGAAGTGGTCTTTGCCGTGGTCGATCGAAGGTATAGAGTTTGCTCCCGATTCTAAGCACCTCATTGTTACTTGCGGGTACGCAGGAGCCAAGGCTCTGATGCTCGACATCTCCGATGGCCGTGTTGCTCTCAAGATCGACAACCCTGGCGAAGGTACTCCTGACTGGTCATTCGCGATTTCCAACACCGGACAATGGCTAGCCATCGACAGCAGTGTGTACCAGATCGGCATCGGGGAGCGTTTTTCGGGTATCGGCCACGTCGACAACCTAGGTGCGGACCTTTGGGATCTGAAGTCTAAAA
This sequence comes from Acidobacteria bacterium RIFCSPHIGHO2_01_FULL_67_28, assembly GCA_001766965.1. Lineage (GTDB taxonomy): Bacteria > Acidobacteriota > Terriglobia > Acidiferrales > 2-02-FULL-67-57 > 2-02-FULL-67-57. The sequence goes on from MEKM01000081.1 coordinate 781, forward strand.
AGCTAGTCGGTCGCGTACGCTTTCCCATAAAGAAGGTTCGCTCCATTCCCGCTGGTTGGGAGTCAGGCCTTAGGTTTACTTCCGATGAGAAGGCTCTCGCGATGTGGAATTATGAGTCTGCGATTGTGTTCTACCAACTACCCGATATGGATAGCCCTCACTAGTCGAGGCTGTTCAGTCCAGTGGGGCTGCACTCTGACATGATTTTCGACATCGTCACCATCTTTCCGGAGTTCTTCCAGGGGCCGTTCGGGCACGGCATCATCCGCCGGACGCGCGAGGATGGCCTCATCGACATCCGCATTCACGACCTGCGGAACTACACGACCGACAAGCACCGCACGGTGGATGACCGGCCGTTCGGCGGCGGCGAAGGCATGGTGCTCAAGCCCGAGCCGCTCTTCGCCGCGGTCGAGAGCGTGCTGTCCGACCAGACGCTGGAGAAGCGCGCGCAGACCGCCATCGTGCTGCTCTCGGCGCAGGGAAAGCTGCTGAACCATTCGGTAGCGCAAGCGCTCGCCGAGCAGAAGCGCCTGGTGCTGCTCTGCGGGCGCTACGAGGGCGTGGACGAGCGCGTAGCCGAGCACCTGGCCACGCTCGAGCTTTCCATCGGCGACTACGTGCTGACGGGCGGGGAGCTGGCGGCAGCGGTGGTGGTGGACGCGGTGACGCGCCTGCTGCCCGAAGCGCTCGGCCACGAGCTCTCGGCGGTGGAAGAGTCTTTCTCCACTCACCCCGAGGCGCGCATCACCGCCGGCGGCATTCTCGACTGCCCGCACTACACGCGGCCCGCCGAGTTCCGCGACTGGAAAGTCCCCGAGACCCTCGTCGGCGGGAACCACGAGGACGTGCGCCGCTGGCGCCGCCGGCAGGCGCTCGCGAAGACGCGCCGCAACCGCCCGGATTTGCTCGAGCGCGCCGCGCTGACGGAGGAAGACCGCCGGCTGCTCGAGGCGGCCGACCGCGACTAGGACCGCGCCCCGGCCGCCGGCTTCACCGCAAAGCGGCTGCGCGGGTTCGTCTTCACGATGCGCTCCAGGCCGTAGAGCGCCGAATCTTCCTTCGTGTCCTTCAGGAACTGGAAGGAGCGGGTGTTGAAGGTGTCGCAGCGCGGGCAGCGGGCGACGGCGTGGCCTTCGATGCCCGGCTCGCGCGAGCCGTCGTAGAAGAAGATGGCGTCCTCGGCGACGTTGCCGGTGTTGCGCAGGCACTCGTAGCAGATGTGCCAGTAGCGGCGATTGAAGCCGCGAATCAGGTCCAGGAAACCCACGGAAAAAGCCCTCTTTCAATGAAAGTTGCGGGGACGATTGTCGCCCGACTGGCGCCGAATCGTCAAGCCGCAGCGCACGCCCCCTCGGCGTTAGCCTGTCATTCTGAGGAGCCGAAGGCGACGAAGAATCTCAATCGTAGCCACTGGCAAGATTGAGATCCTTCGCTTCGCTCAGGACGACAAACCGGCTCAAGAAGGGCTGGCGGAGGCGGCGAAGTTCGGCTATACTGGGTGTCCCACTTTCAACAGGGGAGCACAGCGATGTCCGCCGTGGAAAAGATTGCCCGCGCCCACTTGCGCTCGAACCTGCCCGCCTTCCGCCCGGGCGACACCGTGCGCGTGCACGTGAAGATCAAAGAAGGCGACAAGACGCGCGTGCAGCCCTTCGAGGGCGTGGTCATCGGCCGGCGCGGCCGCGACGTTCAGGAAACCTTCACGGTGCGCAAGGTGTCGTTCGGGATCGGGGTGGAGCGCATCTTCCCCTTGCACTCGCCGCTCATCGAGTCGGTCGAAACGCTGCGCGCGGGCCGCGTGCGCCGCGCCAAGCTCTACTACCTGCGCGGCAAGAAGGGCAAGAAGGCCACCCGCATCAAGGAAGCCTTCGCCAGCGTCGAAGCCGAAGCCCCCGCCGGGCAGTAATCCGACTCCACCCACTAGCCTGTTATTCCGAGCGGAGCGAGGAATCTCATCGGTGCCAGTGGCATCGTTTGAGATCCTTCGGCCTTCGGCCTCAGGATGACAGGAGGGGGGCGGCGATGCCCAAGGTCACAAACAGCGGCGCCTCTCCTCAGTTTGTCATTCTGAGCGGAGCCCTCCAACCGAGAACCGAGTCAAGGTGACGTTGCGGGCGGAGCGAAGAATCTCAATCTTGCCAGTGACTCCGCTGAGATCCTTCGGTTCGCTCAGGATGACAAGCTAGGGCTTGACCAGGGGGCCTTCGCGGCGGCCTTCGCGTTTCTTTTCCGCCTCCGCCTGCTCGTGGAGCCAGCGGCGCCAGCCGCGCTCGAGCTCGCCCGCCGGAATCCCGTAGACCAGCTGCAGGTTTTCGACGAAGCTGTCCGGGCGCTGCGCGACGAGCCGGAGGAGTTGCCGGATGGACGCAAGCCCGCCGCGGACTTCGACGAGATACCGCACCGCCCAGTAGCCCACCGCCGGGTCGTCCGCCTCGAAGCGCATCAAGAGCAGCGGGCCGCGCTGCGCCACCGCTTCCGCCGTTGCGCCGGCGAAGGGGCGCTTGGTGAGCACGCTCACCAGGCCCAACTCCAGCCAGTCGGGCAAGGGGTTGCCGCCCGCCAGTTCGACCGCCGCGTAGCGCACCAGCGCCTGCTCCATCTCGTGCTCGAGCGCTTCGTCGGTGGGGTTGCGCTGCCAGGAGACGGGCGAGAGGAACAGGATGCCGTGGACGTAGCTGACGCCGGCCACGGCGTCTTCCGTGCCCAGGCGCCGGTTCAGCTCCGCCGGCGAGTGCACGACGACAATGCGGATTTCTTCGAGCGGGTGCAACTGGTCGGCCACCGCTTTCAAGCGGGCGGCGAGCTCCCGCAAGCGATCGGCCTGTCCGGCGTCGGAGGGCTCGGTGTAGGTGACCTTGATTTCGGCCGGGGCGGCGAAGCCTTCTGCGCGCACCTGCGCCGGCACCGGCGCGGAAAGCGTCAGGGCCAGCACCAGGACTGCGAGCAGGACGGAAACGCGCGGCATCGGGTTCTCCCCTCCGTGATACTATCCCGCTTCGACTTGTCCCGAGCAGTTTTTTGCGTGTGAGACACCGGCGGGACGCCGGTGCCACAACAACGGAAGAAGAAGAAATGTAAGAAGAGCTAGCGTGGCACAAGCCTCTGGCCTGCGGAGGGCAGACCCCTCGACTTCGCTCGGGGCAGACAGGAATGTCTGCCCCACCAACTGACCAATGAACCTGACCCCGGAAGCAGTCGCCCTGGGCGTCGTCTGGTACGCGGTGTTTCTTTTCTCGACCACCTGCCACGAGGCGGCGCACGCCTGGGCGGGGCAACTCGGCGGCGACCCGACGGCGGCGCTCGGCGGGCAGACCTCGCTCAATCCCCTGCCGCACATCCAGCGCGAGCCGTTCGGGACGGTGCTGGTGCCGATCGGCTCGTACGTTCTCGGCGGCTGGATGATCGGCTGGGCCAGCGCCCCCTACGACCCGCTGTGGGCGGAGCGGCATCCCCGCCGGGCCGGCTGGATGGCGCTGGCGGGTCCGGCGGCGAATCTCCTGCTGGTGCTCGTGGCTGCGCTCGGGATCCGCGCCGGGCTTCTCGCGGGTTTCTTCAGCGCACCCACGCGGGCCACCTTCACGCAGGTGGTGGCGGCGGCCGAGCCGGGAACCTGGACGGCTCTCGCCATGCTCGTGAGCGTGCTCTTCACGCTCAACCTGCTGCTGTTTCTCTTTAACCTGCTGCCCGTGCCGCCGCTCGACGGCGCCACCGTCGTTACGCTCCTGATGAGCGAGAACGCCGGGCGGCGCTTCCGCGACTTCACGCGCCAGTGGGGAATGATCGGGCTGCTGCTCGCCTGGTTTTTCTTCTGGCGGCTCTTCGACCCGGTCTTCACCCTGGCGCTCAACCTGCTCCATCCGGGCGCGAGCTACCGCTAGCCGGGACCCACGGGCAGAAGCCCGTGGGCTGAACAGTATGTTTCTTTCTCGTTCAGCCCGGCGGCTTCCGCCGCCGGGAACTTGTCTACTGCCCGCCGAGGATAATGGGCAGGCCGTTCTTGCCGCTGCCGATGACCACCACCTTGGCGTTGGCGCTGGCGGCGAGCTTCTCGGTGGCCTCGATGCCCTTCCAGGTCAGGAGCTGCTGGCTGATGCCCTGGGCGACAATCTGCTGGAAGTCGCGGATGCCGGCCGCCTCGATGCGCTTGCGCTCGGCCTCCTGCTTCTCCTTTTGCAGGATGAAGCTCATCCGCAGGGCATCCTGCTCGGCCTGCTGCTTGGCCTCGATGGCGCGGGCCAGCAGCGGAGGCAGCTGGACGTCGCGCAGCAGGATGTTCTCCAACTGGATGCCGCGCTTGGCCAACTCAATCCGCAGCTCGTCAGCAATCTGCTTGGCGATTTTCTCCCGCTCGCCGGTGTAGAGCGCGATGGCGTTGTGGGTGCCGGTCGCCGAGCGAATGGCGGCGCGCAGCATCGGCTCCACCACCACTTGCAGGTAGTTCGGGCCGATCTGCCGGAAGACGTCGGCCGCCTGCTGCGGGTTCAGCCGGAAGAGCAGCGAAGTGTCGAGCGTGACGACGAGCCCTTCGTTCGACGGCACGCTGGCCTTCTCCTTCAACTCCATGGTCCGCACCGACAGGCGGTTGTTTGACTTGAAGGGGTTGACCAGATGCGTGCCCTCGGGCAGGACTTCCCCGGTCACCCGCCCGAACAGCGTCAGCACCCCCACGTGCCCCGCGGGCACGTAAGCGATGGCGGCGTAGAGCAGGATCACCAGCACCACGCCGATGACGAACGCGGCCGTCGTGCGCGGCAGCCAGCTTTTTATCCGGGACATGTAAACTTCCTCAAACTCGGGATCGCGTGGAGACATTTCGACACCTCCAACTAAATGGGATTCCCAGTCATTATATCCTTGCTGACAAGCGAACCCCTGTCGAACGCCCTTTCTGCCTCCGGGGGGGTTGCGGGAATGCCCGTCCCATGCGTCCGGACGCGTCTCCGGACGCATAACGCCTGCTGGCTAAGGGGGAGATAGCCGCCAGGGCGCCCCGATCGGCCAGGTAGCGCGGGTTGCCCCGAGCCCGGCGAGGGGCTACCCGCGGTTTTTCGCCGTTCAAGCCGCAGGAAGGCCCTGCCCCTCGGCTCCGCTCGGGGCAGGCGGGCCATCCTGCGCTACCAAGCTCGTGTGAGTTGCAGTATGCTGGGGAGCCGCGAATTCATTCGGGGGAGAGCCATCATGGGTGAGCGAATGGTCAAATGCGCCAAGCTGGGCGAGACCCTGCCGGGGCTGGAGGAGCCTCCCTACACGGGTGAGCTTGGCCAGCGCATCTACGAAAACGTCTCCAAGAAGGCCTGGGAGATGTGGAAAGAGCACCTGAAGATGATCCTCAACGAGTACCAGCTCAACCCCGCCACCCTGGAGGCCTGGGAGATTATTTCGAAGGAAGCGGAGAAGTTCTTCTTCGGCGCCGAAGCCAAGCTGCCCCCCGGCTACGTCCCCCCGAAGCACTGACCTCTGCCCCTCCCCCGTATTGTCATCCCGAGCCCTTGATTGCTCTGGCGGCGAGGGATCCGCTTTTCAGTTCTGTCGCAGCGGACAAAAGCAGATTCCTCGCTCCGCTCGGAATGACAGAGAGGGCTACGTCCCCCCCGAAGCACTAGCCGCCTGCCACCGGCGAGACGCCGGTGCCACCTTCAGCCCTTTACTTTCCTTCATTCCCGTGGCACAGGCGTCCCGCCTGTGACTGTGCTAGACTCGGCGGCGTGGCGGGACGCTGCACACGCCGCTACGAGCGCGAGGCCGGGCGCCTCGGCTTTCTCCGCATCGCCGGCGTCGACGAAGTCGGCCGCGGAGCGCTCTTCGGCCCGGTGGTGGCCGCCGCTGTCATCCTCAATCCTGCGCGCCGCATCCCCGGGCTCGACGACTCCAAAAAACTCACCGCCGCCCGGCGGCGGTTGCTCTCCGAGAAAATCCTGGAGCGGGCGGTGGCCTGGGCGGTGGCGGAAGTCCTGCCCGAGCGCATCGACGCCTGGAACATCTACCAGGCCTCGCGGCAGGCGATGGAGCGGGCGCTGAAGGATTTGAAGCCGCCGGCCGACTTCATCTTGAGCGACGCCATGCGGCTCGAGTTGCCCATTCCCTGCCGGGCGGTCATCCACGGCGACGCCCGCTCCGTTTCGATTGCCGCCGCTTCTATCCTCGCCAAGGTCCACCGTGACCGGCTGATTACCGATTGGGATCGGGTGTATCCCGGTTACGGGCTGGCGCGGCACAAGGGCTACGCCACCCGCGAACATCTGGAGCGGCTCCGCCAGCAGGGCCCGACGCCGCTCCACCGGCGCTCCTTCGCCCCGGTGCGGGAGTCGCTCGCCATCCTCCACGCCGCCGAACAGAACCCCTTGCCCTTCTAAGCGTTTCCCGGCGCGAGCGTTGACACTCGCCGCCCGGCGTGCTAATTTGCGGCGGC
>MEKM01000081.1:7235-7377 GCA_001766965.1 Acidobacteria bacterium RIFCSPHIGHO2_01_FULL_67_28
GGTCTTGGGAGACTCCCGGTGGCCATTAACAAAGCCAAAGCCATCGAAGCGGCGCAGAAGCTTCTCGCGCAGGGCAAGTTCAAGGAAGCTGTCGCCGAGTACCAGAAGATTCACCGGGAAGAACCCAAGGACCAGAACACCC
>MEKM01000082.1 GCA_001766965.1 Acidobacteria bacterium RIFCSPHIGHO2_01_FULL_67_28
GAGCGCGCCGCCTGTGACCGGAATCTTCTTCCAGGCTTCGCCGCCGTCCCAGACGTTGGCGTAGCTGCGGCGGAACATCTCCGGCTTCACGGCGCGGCTCATGGCAGCGGCGATTTCTTCCTGCGTCGGCCAGAGGTCGCGCAGAAAGACCGCTTTGCCCGCCGCGTCCTTGCCGAGCGGCTCGTTCACTAGGTCAATGTCCACCGTGCCCGCCAGGCCGTAGGCGACCACCAGCGGCGGCGAGGCCAGGTAGTTGGCGCGCACCTGCGGGTGGATGCGGCCTTCGAAGTTCCGGTTCCCGGAGAGCACCGCGGCGGCGACGAGCTGTCCTTCGCTCACCGCCTTGGCCACCGGCTCGGGCAGCGGGCCGCTGTTGCCGATGCAAGTCGTGCAGCCGAAGCCGACCAGGTGAAACCCGAGCGCTTCGAGCGCCGGCAGCAGCCCGGCCTCTTTCAAGTATTCGGTTACGACCTTCGAGCCCGGCGCGAGACTCGTCTTCACATACGGCGGGACCTTCAGGCCGCGCTCGGCGGCTTTCTTCGCCAGCAGGCCCGCGCCCAGCATCACCGAGGGGTTCGAGGTGTTGGTGCAGGAAGTGATGGCGGCGATGACCACGGCGCCATGGCCGAGCTTGGCCTGGGCGCCGTTGAAGCTGGCGACGGCCGAGCGCTGGAGGTCTTCCGCCGAGAGCCCGAAGCCGCGCTCTTTCACCGGCGCCGTGAGGCCCTTGCGAAAGCTTTCTTTCATCTGCGCCAGCGCGACACGGTCCTGCGGGCGCTTGGGTCCCGCCAGGCTCGGCTCAACCGTCGCCAGGTCGAGCTCGAGCGTGTCCGAGAACTCGGGGTCGGCGGTGCGGTCGGCGCGGAAGAGGCCCTGCTCCTTGGCGTAGCGCTCGACGCGGGCGACTTCTTCATCCGTCCGGCCGGTCATGCGCAGGTAGCGCAGGGTCTCCTCATCCACCGGGAAGAAGCCCATGGTGGCGCCGTACTCGGGGGCCATGTTGGCCACGGTGGCGCGGTCGGCCAGGGTCATCTGCGCGAGGCCCTCGCCGCAGAACTCGACGAACTTGTCCACCACGCCCTTCTTGCGCAGCATCTCGGTGGCGGTGAGCACCAGGTCGGTGGCGGTCACGCCTTCGCGCAGGCGCCCATGCAGCTTGAAACCGACGACCTGCGGCGTCAGGAAATAAAGCGGCTGGCCGAGCATCACCGCCTCGGCTTCGATCCCGCCCACGCCCCAGCCGAGCACGCCCAAGCCGTTGATCATGGTCGTGTGCGAGTCGGTGCCGACCAGCGTATCCGGGAACAGCCGCCGCTCGCCGTCCTCTTCCCGCGCCAGCACGACCTTGGCGAGGAATTCCAGATTGACCTGGTGGACGATCCCGGTGGCCGGCGGCACCACGCGGAAGTTGGCGAAAGCCTTCTGGCCCCAGCGCAGAAACTCGTAGCGCTCGCGGTTGCGTTCGAACTCGATGTCGGCGTTGCGCTGCAGAGCGACCGGCGAGCCGAAGACATCCACCTGGACGGAGTGGTCAATCACCAGGTCTACGGGCACGAGTGGGTTGATGCGCTTGGGGTCGCCGCCCAGGCGCTTCATGGCCGCCCGCATGGCGGCGAGATCTACGACCGCCGGCACGCCGGTGAAGTCCTGCAAGATGACGCGCGCCGGGCGGAAGGGCACTTCGCGGGCGGCCGGCTGCTTTGCTTTCCAGGCCGCCAGCGCCGCCACGTCTTCTTCGGTGATGATCTCGCCGTCGCAGTGGCGCAGCACCGCCTCCAGCAAGACCTTGAGCGAAAACGGCAGGCGCGAGACCGCGCCCAGGCCGACCTTTTCCAGCCGGTCGAGCCGGTAGATGGTGGCGCGGCCCTCGCCGGTCTCGAGCGGCGCGCGCGCGCCGAACGGGTCGCGGTGTTTGCTCCCAGTTACCGTCGTGGCCATAGGGATACCCCAGAATAGCATCCGCGGCGCGGACGTACAACTCGCGCGCTAGCCGAAGAAACGCAGGAAGATGGCGCGCACGGCGTGGCGCCGCTCGGCCAGGCGGGCCGCCAGCGTGGCGGCGCTGAACTCTTCCCCCAGCCAGCGCCCCGCCAGCTCGGCCACCGCTTCGCTGCGCGGGCCCGCCGGGAACGCCGCGGGGGCGCGGCCGGTCACAAGCCGAAGGGCGTGATCCACGGCGCGCAGCAGCCGCGCTGCCTGGCGCAGTTGCTCTCGTTCGTCGTCCGCCAGGGGTGCGGCCGCCGCCCAGCCGTCCACCTGCTCCCGCAGCGACTGACCCGCCACGGACGCGGCCCCGTTGAGGAGCGCCGCCGTCCCTATCAGGAAGTCAAGGTCGTAGACGCCGCCCGGGCCGGTCTTGAGATCGTCCGCCGCGGCGGCCTTGTTGCCTTCCTGCTCGAGCCGCTGGCGCATGGCGCGCAGCGCGGCGCGTACGGCCTCGCCGTCGCAGAACCGCCGCGCCAGCCTGGCGCGCACGTCGCGGCAGAGCCGGTCGCCGAGAGCGAAGTCGCCGGCCACCGGCCGCGCCTTCAGGTAGGTCACCGCCTCCCACGCCTGGGCGCTGGTGGCGAAGTAGTCAAGGAAAGCGTCGGCCGTCTCGACCAGCTCGCCTTCGCTCCCGCGCGGGCGCAGGCGGACGTCCACGGGAAAAAGCGTTCCCTCCCGCGTATAGGCGGAGACGACATGCAGGAACTTCTCCGCCAGCGCGCGGCCGCGCGCCTGGGCGCCGGCCTCGGCCGTTACAAAGACCAGGTCAGCGTCGGAGGCGAGATCCATCTCCGCCGTCCCCAATCGCCCCAGGGCGAGGACGACGAAGCCCGCCAGCGCCGGCTCGGCGGAGAGGTCGCGCGCGGCCACGGCCAGGCCGGCGCGGAGAGCCTCTTCGGTCAGAACGGCATAGTCGCGCAGGCTGTCCTCGACGGACCGGCTGCCGCAGATGGCGCGCGCGCCCCAGGAAAAGACGGCGTCGCGGAAGGCGCCGCGCAGCGCACTCATCTCATCGGCGAGCGTCCCGCGGCCGGGCAAAACGAACCGCAGGCCGCCGCGCGGCGCGGAGTTCTCGACGAGCGGGATGGCGAGCTGCCCCACCGCCTCCGCGCTGTGAGACTTGGCCAGCGGCAGTAGTTCGGCGAGCCGCTCGGGTTGGCGAAGAAGCATCGCGCCCAGCGGCTCGCTCAACCGCAGGATTTCGACCGCCAGCGGCAGCGCCGCTGCGGCGCGACCCACCCGCTCGAAGGTGGCGGACGACGCCAGCGCCGCCGTCAGAAAACGGTGCACCGCCTTGTGGGCGCGCGCGGGAACGTCCACCGCCCCCATCGCCGCGGCCAGCGGCGAGCCTTGCTCCTGCAGCAGCCGCAGCAGCGCGCCGTAGGAAAGCTCGCCGGGCAGGGCGGGCCACTCCGGAGCGCGCAAAGCGAACTCCGTCGTCTCGGGCAGGCGGGCGGCGCGCGGCAGCGTGCGCTCGTAAAGCGAGCGCACCTGGCTCATATGCTCTTCGAGCTGTCGCCGGAGTTCCTCGGCGTCGCGGACACCGCAGCGGCGCGCCAGGAGCGCCAGGGCGTCGCGGTGATCCGGCAGGGTGTGGATCTGGTGGCCCTGGTCGAGCTGCAGGCGGTGCTCGAGGCGGCGCAGGAACTGGTAGGCGGCGGCCAGGCGGAAGTGATCGCGCCCCACGAGGTAGCCCTTGTCGTAAAGCTTCTGCAAGCCGACGAGGGTTCCGGGAGCGCGCACCCAGGGGTCGTCGCGGCCGTAGAGCCGCTGCAAGCACTGCACCAGAAACTCGATGTCGCGGATGCCGCCCGGAGCGAGCTTGACGTTCAACCGGTCCGCGCCGCCTGCCTCCCGCTTGCGGGCGAATTGCTCGCGCGCGTTCAGCACGCTCTCCACGGCGGCGAAGTGCATCTCGCCGCGGTAGAGAAAAGGCTCGACGCCGCGCAGGAAGTCCCGCACCAGCCCGGCGTCGCCGGCCGAATGGCGCGCCTTGAGGAGCATTTGCAGCTCCCACTCCCGCGCCTGGCGCCGGTAGTAGTCGAGGGCGGTGGGCAGGCTGATGGCCAGGTCGCCCTCGCCGCCGCCCGGCCGCAGGCGCAGGTCCACGCGGAAGACAGCGCCCTGCGGGGTGACGCCGGCGATGAGCTGCAGCAGGCGCTGCGCCAGGCGGATGAAATACTCGCTGTTGGCGATGCGCGCGGCGGCGCCGGCCGCAGCGGTCTCCCCTTCCCCGGCGTAGAGAAAAAGCAAATCCACGTCCGAGCTGTAGTTCAGCTCCTGGCCGCCGAGCTTGCCGAGGGAGACCACGGCAAAGCGCGCTGCCACCGGCCGCCCGCGCGCGTCGTGCGTCTGCGGCGCGCCGTAGCGCGCTTGCAACTCCCTCTGGGCGCGCTCCAGGGCCTTCTCAAGCAGGACATCGGCGAGGAGCGAGAGCTCCAGCGTTGTTTCTCCCAGCTCGGCCATCCCCAGGATGTCCTTCAGCGTGATGCGCAGGTACTCGCGGCGCTTGAAGCGGGCGAGGGTCAAAGCGGGGTCGGCGTCGAGCGCGCTGGTTTCGAAGCGGGCGTACTCCTCGAGCAGGTCTTCCTTCGACTTCATCCGTGCCAGGTGCTTGTCGCGGCCGAGCCAGGCGATGAGCTCGGGCTGCTGGATGAGGGTCTCGCTCAAGAAGCGGCTGTGGCTGAAGAGCGCCAGCAGGTAGTGGAGCAGCGCCGGCTGGCGGACGAACCCCTCGAGCACGCGCCGCCGCCCCGAGGCTTCGGGGTCGCGGGTGAAGCGCTCGAGATAGTTGAGCGCCCCGCCCGGGTCGGGCACCTGCCCGAGCAGCGTGGGCAGAAGGGCAAACACCGGCTCCGGCAGCCGCTCGCGGACGAGGTGGAGGTTCGCCCGCGCACGCGCCGGCTGAGCGAAGGACAAGCGGGCGAAGGCTTCCGGCAGACTCATCGGACTCGAGACGAGTCTACTCTAGAAGCCGCCGGCCGGGCGAGACGGGCGCGACTCCCCGGTTAGACGTCGTAGTAGAGGGCGAACTCGTAGGGGTGCGGGCGCATGCGGATGGCCTGCACTTCGTTCTTCATCTTGTAATTGATCCAGAGCTCGATGATTTCCTGGCTGAAGACGTCGCCCTTGAGCAGGAAGTCGTGGTCGCGCTCGAGGGCGCGCAGGGACTCTTCGAGGGAGCCGGGGAGCGAAGGCACGTGCTTCAGCTCCTCCGGGCTCAAGTCGTAGATGTCCTTGTCGAGCGGCTCGCCGGGGTCGATCTTGTTTTCGATGCCGTCCAGTCCCGCCATCAGCAGGGCTGCGTAGGTCAGGTAGGGGTTGCAGGAGGGGTCGGGCGGCCGGAACTCGATGCGCTTGGCCTTGGGGTTGGGCGAGTACATGGGAATGCGCACGGCGGCGCTGCGGTTGCGGCGGCTGTAGGCCAGGTTGACCGGCGCCTCGAACCCCGGCACCAGGCGCTTGTAGGAGTTGGTGGTGGGCGCGGCGAAGGCGGCCACCGCCGGGGCGTGCTTCAGCAGTCCGCCGATGTACCACAGCGCCGTCTGGCTCAAGCCGGCATAAAGCTCTCCGGCGAACAGCGGCTTGTCCTTCATCCACAGGCTCTGGTGGGTGTGCATCCCGGAGCCGTTGTCCTGGAAGAGCGGCTTGGGCATGAAGGTGACGGTCTTGCCGTACTGGTGGGCGACGTTGCGGACGATGTACTTGAAGAGCATCATGGCGTCGCCCGCCTTCACCAGCGGCTGAAAGCGGAAGTCGATCTCCGCCTGGCCGCCGGTGGCGACTTCGTGGTGGTGGCACTCGACCTCCAGCCCGCAGCGCTCCAGCGCCAGAACCATCTCCGTCCGCAGGTCCTGGTAGTGGTCGGTGGGAGGCACGGGGAAGTAGCCTTCCTTGTAGCGGGGCCGGTAGCCGAGGTTGCGCTCCTCGCGGGCGGAGTTCCAGCGGCCTTCCTCGGCGTCGATGAAGTAGAAGCCGCAGTGCTCGTTCTGGTCGAAGCGGATGTTGTCGAAAACAAAAAACTCGGCCTCGGCGCCGAAGTAGGCGGTGTCGGCCACGCCGGTGAAACCCAGGTAGGCTTCCGCCTTCTTGGCGATGAAGCGGGGGTCGCGGGGATAAGACTGCTTAGTAATGGGGTCAATGATGTCGCCGATCATGCACAGGGTGGGGGCGTCGCGAAAGGGATCCATGATGGCGGTGGCCGCGTCGGGCACGAGCAGCATGTCGCTTTCATGAATGGCGGCCCAGCCGCGGATGCTGGAGCCGTCAATCCCGAAACCGTCTTCGAAAGACTTTTCCGCCAGCTGATGAATGGGGAAGGAGACGTGATGCCAGAGGCCGGGCAGATCGGTAAA
>MEKM01000083.1 GCA_001766965.1 Acidobacteria bacterium RIFCSPHIGHO2_01_FULL_67_28
CAGCCCGCGGTGCCCGGCCAGGCGCTGCCGGATGGTCTCCAACCGCTCGGCATGCCCGACCGTATACTGCGCCAGCGCCCGCGGCCAGCGGTAGACACGGCCAAACAAAGGCTCGGCCGTGATTCCCAGGATTTCCTTGAGCTCGCGGCGAACGATCGCCAGGGTTTCTGCGTCGCTCAACTCCAGCGCCGCGGCGTCGCGCATCCCGCCAAGAAAACAGCGCAGCAGCACCGTGCCCCCCGGCGCCCGTCCCGGGTACTTCTGGTTCACGAAAGTGCAGGCCACCAGCCGCCGCTGCTCTTTCGCCGGCACGAGGAAGCCGAAGCCACCCGGCAGCTCTCCTACTTCTTGCTGCTTGTAGGCGAGAGCCACGATGAGAGAAGAGCTGTAGGGGATTCCCTCCAGGGCGGTGGCCAGCGCCGCGTCCAGCGGGCGCAGGAGCTTTGCGGATTCATATGCCGGCAGCGCCAGCACCGCGGCGTCGGCCTTTTCCGACTGCCCTCCCTCGAACGCAATGCGGTAGCCCTCCGGCGTCCGCGCCAGCTCCACGGCTCGCCCCCCGCAGAAGACCCGGCTCGGTTCGAGCCGCGCCCGCAATGCTTCCACCAGCGTCTCCATGCCGTCGCGCAAGGTGGTGAACACTGATCCCGGCGGACCCGGCGTCCGGCGGCGCTTTGCCGCCAGGGCGCGCGCGCCGCGCACCAGGCTGCCGTGTTGGCGTTCCAGAGTGGCGAGCCACGGCAAAGCCGCTGCGGCGCTCAACTGCTCCACATCACCGCCGTAGATGGCGGCGAGCAAGGGGTCCACGATCTTTTCGAGCAGGCCGCGGCTGAAATGCCGCTCGACAAACCGCGCCACGGACTCATCCTCCTGCGGGGGCGCAAACGACCGGAACATCTCCGTCGCCAGGGCGAGCTTGTCGGCGAGAGACAGCAGCGGAGTCCGCGCCACCGCCCAGAGCCGCGTGGGAACCAGGAGCTCGAACCCCTCGGGCAAAGCCACCAGGCGCCCCCGGTGGAGCAGCCAGGTGCGGCGGCCGGCGTCGAGCGAGCCGACGAGCTGCCCGCCCAGCCCCAGGCGCTCGCACAGCTCCGTGGCCTCGCGCTTTTCGGTGAGCATCGAGTCGCCGCCGGCCTCGACGATGCAGCCGTCAAGGCGCTCGGTGCGGAGCGCGCCGCCGAGACGCGCCGAGGCCTCGAGGAGTTGGTAGTCCACGGGAACACCGGCGCGGCGGGCATCGGCCAGGTAGTAGGCGGCGCTTAGGCCGGAAATGCCGCCGCCGAGGACAACAATGCGTCGCGGAGTCACGAGCCGAGGCGCGCCCGCGCGATGTCGGCCAGGGCGTCGATGAGCAGAGGCGAGTCGTTCAGCGACTCGGTGCGGCGCAAGTCAATCCCGCGGGTGCGGGCGTACTCGCGGAAAGCGATGTCCACGTCGTAGAGCACTTCGACGTGATCGGAGACGAATCCGATGGGAGCGAGCACAACGTGCTTATGCCCTTCCTCCGCTAGCCGGTCGATGACCGACTCGACCGCCGGCCCCAGCCACGGCCCCGCCGTCATCCCCTGGCTCTGGAAGGCGCAGTGCCAGACGCGGCAAGTGGCCGCGGCGGCCACGCGCGCCGCGGTCTCGCGCACCTGGCGCTCGTACGGGTCCCCGGCCGCGATGGTTTCGACCGGGACGCTGTGGGCTGTGAGGATGACGGGCGGTTCCGCGCCCGCGGCGGTGCGGGTCTCGTCTATTTTCGCCCGGAGCTTTTGGGCGAAGGCGCGGATCAAGAGCGGGTGGTCGTGCCAGCTCTCGACGAAATCGACCGCGAGGGCCGCTCCCGCCGGCGCGGCCGCCTCCTGCAGGCGCTGGCGGTAAAGCCCAATGCTGGTCCGGGAGTTGTGAGGCGCGAGACAAATGGCCACTAGGCGGCGCATGCCGTCGCCCACGACGGCTTGTACGGCCTCGGCGATAAAGGGATGCCAGTTGCGCATGCCGACGTAGACAGGGCAACCGAGGCGCGCGGCCAGCGCTTCGGCCTGGCGCCGCGTGTGGCCGAGGAGCGGCGAGCCGCCGCCGATGGCGGCGTAACGGCGCGTGATTTCCTCCACCGCGCTCGGGGGCAGCGAGCGCCCGTTGCGCACGCGCAGAAGAAACTCTGGGATGTCCTCGAGCTTCTCGGGAGCGCCGTGGGCGAGCAGCAGCACGCCCCAGCGCGCATCGCGTTCAGCCATGGCGCGACCGAAGCCTCTCTTGCTGCGTCGCCGAAATCTCGTGCACCCAGCGGACAACGGCCTGGACGTTCTCGACCGGGGTCTCGGGCAGGATGCCGTGGCCGAGGTTGAAGATGTGCCCGGGCCGTCCGCCGGCCTGCTCGAGCACCGCCTCGACCCGGCGGCGCAGTTCCGCGGCAGGCGCGAACAGGGCGACCGGATCAAGATTGCCCTGAATGGCGGGGCGGAAGCCGACCTCCTCCCAGGCGCGCGCCAGCGGCAGGCGCCAGTCAACGCCCAGCACTTCGGCACCGGCCTCCTGCATCGCTCCCAGCAGGCCGGCCGAGTTGGTGGCGAAGTGGATGACGGGCACGCCGCGGGCTTGCACTGCCTGAATCAACCGCCGGGAATAGGGCAAGACCTGCCGCGCATAATCGTCCGCAGCCAGGCAGCCGGCCCAACTGTCGAAGAGCTGAATGGCCTCCGCCCCGGCCTCGACCTGCGCGAGCAGGTAGGGCTCGAGCACCGCGCAGAGCTTGTCCATCAGGCCGGCCCAGAGCTCGGGCGCCGACGCCATCAAGCTTTTCGTCGCGACGTAGTGGCGCGAGCCGCCGCCTTCGATCATGTAGCTCGCCAGAGTGAAGGGCGCGCCGGCAAAGCCGATAACCGGCAGCTTGCCCGCGAAATGTTTCCGCACGCGGCGAATCGCCTCCGCCACAAAGCCGAGCTCCCCCGCCCCGTCGGTCTTGAGGCGCGCAATCTGCTTCTCGGTTCGGAGCGGCTCTTCGATCACCGGCCCTTCGCCCGCTTCGAAGCGCAGCTTCATCCCCATGGGCTCGAGTGGGAGGAGCAGGTCGGCAAAGATGATGGCGGCGTCGACGCCGAGCTTTTCCGCGGCGGTGACGGTTACTTCCGCCGCCAGCTCCGGCTTTTTGCAGATTTCGAGCAGGCCGTGCCGCTCGCGGACGGCGCGGTACTCGGGCAGGTAGCGCCCCGCCTGGCGCATGAACCACACGGGCGTCGAGTCCACCGGCTCGCGCCGGCAGGCGCGCAGGAAGCGTGAAGAAGATTCAGCCACAAGAAAACTTTATCACAAGTGCCCGCAGGAGGCCGCCGCGGCGGGCGGAGCTAGTGGCGCGGGGGCGCTGCCGGCGCGTAGCGGTCGAGCATCTCCAGGAGCGCCGCGTGGCCGCGCGCAGCGGCTTCGCGGGCGTGGGCCCGGGCGCGGGCGTAGTCGCCCTGGACGGCGTAAATCTGCCCGAGGTGCTGGTGGGCGAGCACGAACTCCGGGTCAAGAGCCAACGCGCGCTCGAACATCTCAATGGCGGCCGCGGTCTTGCCCTGCATGTGGTAGAGCAGGCCGAGGTGAAAACAGGGGCGCGCGTCGCCGGGGTCGGCAGACAGGGCCGCCTGCTGCTCGGCGATGTGTTTCTCCGCCTCCTGACCGAGCGCGGAATCGAACACGCCCGCCCAGAAGGCGTCGCCTGGTTTTTTCTGCTCGCGGCTCATACCTCCGCCTGGGGGCCGGCGGGGAGGAATTCCTTGAGCCGCTCTTCGAGCTGCTGGGGAGTGAGCCGCTCGCCGTCGTTCAGGCGGCGGATGAAGTCGTCAATGACGGCCTTGGCCTCCTGCTTCCGCCAGTTTTTGAGGAAACCGTCGTAGAAATGCTCGCCGGCCATGGCGCGGTTGATCTCCCACTCCTTGTTGGTGTCGCCGAGCTCGGTGAAATAGACCACGCGGTATTTACCGGTGTAGGTGGCGTCGCGGTAAATCTCGAACATCACTTTGTCGGCTTCGAGCATGGTCGTCGCCTACCATAGCAGAGGCTTTCGGAAAGGGTCAACCGAGGCGGAGAGGGTCCCGGAGCCGGCGGCTAGTCGTCTCCGGCCGCAGCGTGGATCGCGGGCGGCGGGGGAGCCTGCGGCGGCGCCAGGGCGGCCAGCTCCTCTTCGCCGACGGACTGCCCGCGGGCCAGGCGGGACTCGATTTCGCGGCGGAGCTCGGCCTCGAGCACGGCCAGCTCCTCGTTGATCTTCTGCCGCTTCTGCTTCTCACGCACCAGGTCTTCCCGGTAGCGCTTGAGGAAGTAGCCGATGGTTTCGACGCGGATGCGGATGGAGCCGGTGGGCTTGTTCTCGTCGATGTCCTTGAAGCAGAAGTAAGGCGTGCCCGCCTTCTCGACGATTTCCTCGACCACGGTATAGATGGGGGCGTCGTGGCCGCACTTGAAGCTCGACAGCTCCAGGGCCACCAGGTTCGGGTGGCGGGCGACATACTTGGCGGTCCAGACCTTGCGGCTGGTGTTCTCGCTGTAGGAGTTCTTCCAGACGTCGCGGATGTCCATGGGGTGATCGATCTCGCCGTTCGACTTCTCGACGTCCTCGGCGAAGAGCTGCCAGATGATGTCGTCGTCGATGGGCAGCGAGTCTTGGGCGAAGACCGGGTAGCCGAGCTTCTGGAACTCCTCGAGGATTTCGTGGTTGATGCCGGGGTCGGCGTGGTAGGGCCGGGCCAGTAGCACGATGCCGACCTTGTCCTCGCGGATGAGCTGGTCGAGCACCTCGCGGCCGGTGCCGCGCAGGGTGACGTTGTTGAACACATCGAGCGCCTTGTAGGCCTCGTCGATGGCGCGCAGGTTTTCCTCGTAGGACAGGCCGAGGAGCTTCTCGAAAGTCTCGAACATCTGCCGCGCGATCAGCCCCGGCTGCGACATGTTGACGATGGGGTCGAGGTAGAGCACGCCCTTCTCGACGAAAACGTTGCCTTCCTTGGTGAAGGCGGCCTTGACCGCGGCGGGCGTGGCGGAAACCGTGGGGCAGGAGCGCGTGTCCTGGATGTGCACCAGGTCGGTGGTCAGGTCGTCAATCATCGGGAAGAAGATGTAGTCGAACTTCTTCTTCGGGTGAAGGACGTAGAGCAGGTTGTGGACGTGGGGGATGCCGACCTTGGAGGGGAAGCAGGGGTCGATGGCGCCGCGCTTGGCCCCTTCCTTGTAGAGCTGCTCGCTGGTGTAGTCCGACCAGATGAGGTTCTCCGGCTGGAGGCCGAGCGACTCGAAGTAGGCCATCCAGAACGGCCCGGTCGAATACATGTTGAGCACGCGCGCCAGCCCGATCTTGATCTCCTGGCGGCGCTCCATCAGCGCCCGGCGGTGCTTCTGGGTTTTGGTGAAAGCGCGCTTGGGCAACGGGTCGGCCACGAGCGGAGCGTTCGTCGGCCGGAAGGCCGCCTTGGCCTGGAGCTCGACCAGGTTGGGGTTGGCCTTCTTGACCGCGTCCAGCCCGGCCTTGATGCCGCGCATGTCGTCTACGTTCTCGACCTGGCCCTTCTCGCAGGTGGAGATGATGAGCCGGGTGGCGCCCTCGGGGAGCGGCACCTTGGTCTTGGCGGGCGGCTTCCAGCCTGCAGGCTTGGTGGCGGTCTGAACGTCGATGAAGGTGCGCAGGCACTTGTTCTTGCAGAAGTAGCAGCGGGTGTTCTCGCTGCGCGTGGTGTTGTAGGTGATGCTGGCCACGGCCTCGAGCCCGATGAAGGTCGACTGCTTGCCGTTTTCCCACAGCCGGCAGGCTTCCATGGCGGCGCCGATGGCGCCGGCCTCGCCCGTGTGCTTGTGGACGACGACCTCCGGCTGGATGTCTTTGCCCTTGAAGCGCGACTCGATGAAGTCCACCTGGGACTTCACCGCCGCCAGGTTGTTCTGCGTCCCGCCCTGCAAAACGAACTTGCGGCCGATGGCCGCCAGGTTGGGAATCTGGCTGACGTAGAGCCAGATGTTCTTGGGCAGGACGTTCGCCAGCCCGGCCATGATTTCTTCCGGCTTCCAGCCTTGCCGCTGGAAGTCGACGATGTCCGACTGCATGAAGACGGCGCAGCCGTAGCCGAAGATGGGGAAGGCCGAGGCACTGAAGGCCACGTCGGCGTACTGCTCGACCGGCACGTTGAAGCCCTGTGAGGTCGATTGCAGAAAGTAGCCGTTCCCCGCCGAGCATTGGGTGTTCAGCTTGAAGTCTTTGACGCGGCCGTCCTTGAGGATGATGATCTTGATGTCCTGGCCGCCCACGTCGC
>MEKM01000084.1 GCA_001766965.1 Acidobacteria bacterium RIFCSPHIGHO2_01_FULL_67_28
CCCGGCGCTGGCCGTCGGCCTTAACGCCGTCTTCATCCCTTCCGCCCACAACTGTGAATACGAGAACGAAGAGATCCGCTCCGGTCCCTTTATCCCGAGCGGAGTCGAGGGAGGCCGCCTGCTCTTCTTGAAAAGCTTCCACGACCTTCGGGAGCACTTTTGATGGGGGGTTTGAAAACCGCCGGGGCCGCCAAGGACTGGCGGGAAGAGTTCGCCGACTTTTCCGCCCCAGGCGGACCCGCCCCGGGCGGGGGCGACCGCGTCTACCTCGACTGCGCTGCCCAGGGGCCCTTTCCGCGCGCCGCCGTCCGCGCCGTCCACCAGGCGCTCGAGCTGAAACAGTCTCCCGACCGCATCACGACTGAAATCTATTTCGAGTACCCGCAGAAGACCCGCGAAGCCCTGGCGCGCTTGATCGGCGCCGAGCCCGTCGAGATTGCGCTCACCACCGGCGCCTCCGACGGCGTCAACGCCGTCGCCCGCGGGCTCGCCTGGCAGCCGGGCGACGAAATCCTCTTGCCCGCGGGCGAGTTCCCGGCGAACTACTATCCCTGGAAGAATCTCGAGCGGCGCGGCGTGCGCGTGCGCGAGGCCCCGGCGAGTGATGGCCGCTTCGTCACCGCCGACGACGTGGTCGCGCAGCTGAACGAGCGCACGCGCCTGGTGGCGGCGAGCTACGTCAGCTATTCGAGCTCGAACCGGCTCGACCTTGCTTGCCTGGGCGCCGCCTGCCGCGCGCGCGGCGTGCGGCTGTTTGTGGACGCCAGCCAGGCCGTCGGCGCCGTCGCTTTTTCGGTCAAAGAGCTCCAGTGCGACTTCCTCACCGCCGCCGGTTATAAGTGGCTTTTCTCGCCTTATGGCACCGGCTTCTTCTACATCCGCCGGGAGCTCATCGAGGAGCTCGAAGTGGGCGACATCCGCTGGCTCGCGGTCGAAGGCGCGGAAAACTTCAACCGGCTGCCGCGGGAGAACTGGCAGCTGGTGACGGAAGCCCGCCGCTGGGACGCCGCCGAAGTCTCAAACTTCCTGAACCTGGGGGCCATGCGCGCCTCGCTCGAGTTTCTGCTCGAAGTGGGCGTGGCGGAAATCGAGCGGCACTGCGCGGGGCTGTGCGAGCACTTGATTGAGCGGCTGCCGCGCGACCGCTGCGTGCTGCGCTCCCCGCGCAGCCCCGCTCAGCGGGGGCCGTTCGTCTGCGTCGCCGCCCGCACCGCCGAGCGAACCGCCGCGCTCTGGCAGCAGCTCCGGGAGAAAAACATTTACGTCAGCCTGCGGCAGGACGCTTTGCGCGTCGCCCCCAATATTTACAACCGCGAGTGGGAAATCGACCGCCTGCTCGCCGTCCTCGCCGAATAACGCGCTGTCATTCCGAGGCCGCGGGCCGCCTGTCCTGAGCGAAGTCGAAGGGAGGAATCTCTTCTCTGTTCGCACAGCAAGAGATTCCTCGCTTCGCTCGGAATGACAGAGCGCCGTGGTGGGGAGTCGTGGGGGCGGGGCCTTGTGCCCCGCCAGGCGGCGGCAGTCAAGCTGCCGCCCTACCCAGCTTTGCAAAAGGCCGAACCTCGTCCTGCTTACTTCGCTTTTTTCCGCGCTTTTTCCATTTCGTCCCAGAGGGCGTCGGGGACCTCGAGCAAATCGTTGAATTGGCCGCCTTGGCGGAGCCACTGGCCGCCGTCAATGGTGACGCAGTCGCCGTTGATGTAGCCGGCCTGCGGGCTCAAGAGGAAGACGGCCAGGTTCGCCAGCTCCTCGTGGCGCCCGAAGCGCTGCATCGGGTGGCGGCGGCGATGGTGTTCCTCGTATTCGGCCGAGGGAATCACCCGCCCCCAGGCGCCCTCGGTGGGAAACGCGCCGGGGGCGATGGCGTTCAGGCGGATCTTGTAGCGGGCCCACTCGACCGCCAGCGACCGCGTCAGCGCCAGCACCCCCGCCTTGGCGCAGGCCGAGGGCACCACGAACCCCGAGCCCGTCCAGACGTAGGTGGTCAGGATGTTCAGCACCGTTCCCGGGCGCTTCGCCTGAATCCAGCGCCGCCCGAGCGCCAGCGTCGCGTGGAAGCTGCCGTTGAGCACGATGCCGACGACCGACGCAAAGGCGTTCGGCGAGAGGCGCTCCGTCGGGCAGACGAAGTTCCCGGCGGCGTTGTTCACCAGCGCCGTCACCGGACCGACTTCCTTCTCCGCCTGCTCGATGACTTTCTCGACCGCGGCGAAGTCGCGCACGTCGCACGCGCCCCAGGCGGCCGCGCCGCCTTTCTTTCGGATTTCTTCCGCGGTTGCGCGCAGCGGCTCTTCGCGCCGCGCGGCCAGAAAGACCTTGGCGCCTAGCTCGGCGCAGCGGAGCGCCATCGAGCGCCCCAGCCCCGTCCCGCCCCCGGTGATGAGGATGCTTTGCCCCTTCAGCAGGCCCGCTTCAAACATGGGTTCCTCCGCAGATTGGGTCGCCTGGCCGCTGCCCTAAAACAGCCGCGACAGGCGGAAGGGGATTTCGACCACGACCTCGAGCGCCACCGGCGCGCCATTCTTGCGCCCGGGCTCGAACTGCCAGCGCTGGAAGGCGGCCACGGCGTTCTCGTCAAGGAGCTGGTGGACGCTGCGCACCACGCGCACGCTCTCCACGGTGCCGTCCTCGCGGATGACGCCGTAAAGGTAGACGACGCCCTCGAGGTGATCGCGGCGCGCTTCGCCCGGGTAGCGCGGGTCCACTTTCTTGACCGCCACCGGCGCTTCCAGCGCGAAGCTCTCCGCCGCACCACCGGCGCTGGTGGCTCGCTCGCCCAGCTCGGCAAAGCGCAGCACCCAGCTCCCGGTCTGGCTGGTCAGGTTCGGCATGTTGATGAGCACGGAGTAGACCCGCTGGCCGCCGCTCGGCCGCGCGCCGCGCCCGGGGCCTTCGATCATCTCTTCGGCGCGCTGCTCCACCGCCTTGTCCCCGGGCGACGGTTGCTGCCGCGCCAGCCCCGCCACTGGCGGGACCAGCGCGCGCAAGTCGGGCTTCGTCGCCGGCGCTGCGGCAGCGGAGTTGACCGCACTGTTCTCTCTGGCCGGGCCGACGATCACCGGTCCGGGCGGCGCCGGCCCCGCGTTCGAAACGAAAACCCCGGGCACCGACAAACCGTTCGCGCCGCCTTCGCCGTTCAAACCGCCCGCTCCCGTCCCGAAGCTTCGGGATTCGGGACCGCCGCCGATCTCCGGCGCGCCGCCAGGGACTCCCCCGGGGCTGCCGCTGCCTTCGAACGGTCCGGTGGTGAAGCGCGCCCGCAAGTTCGCTTCCGGCAGCTCGAGCACGGGCCGCGGCGCGGAAGGATTGGCGCTCAAGGCGATGATGCCCGGAGCCGTCAGGTCGCCCGCGCTCGCGAGGCTCGCGGTTGCGCCCACGTCAGGAGGAGGCGCCGCAGCGGCCGCGCCTCCGGAGTCCACCGCCAGCCGCGGGAAGAGGTTCTCGATGCGGGTTTCAGCGAGCGCCAGTTGGCTGCGGAGTTTCGGCCGCGGCGGTTGCGGCGCAGCAGCCGCCCCGGGAATGTTGAGCGCAGCCGGCGCGCGCAGCCGGCGCAGATCGAGTTCGGAGACCGGCGCCGCGGCGGGAGAAGGCGGAATCACCATGTTGGGCAGCTGGAGGTCGCGCACGGGCACGCGTACTTTCTCCAACCCGAGCTGCGTCAGGAGCGTCTGCCTTGGGTGGTTGGGCTCCGGGGGGTTGGACACGATGGTCTGCGCCCGGCGGACGTCGGCCCCGCGCCGCGGCAGCGGCTGTTCTTTCTTGCCGCTGGGGCTGGCGGAGCGTTTCGGGAGGCGCTTGGGGGCGATGGGCGGCAGGAACCGGGCGTTGCCCGCCCAATGCAGGTCGTGCTCGATGCGGACGGCGCGCAGCCCCGCCGGCACAGCCGGCGCCCGCGTCAGGAACTCCGGCAGCGGAACGAAGACGAAGAGCACATGCAGCGCCGCCGACGCCGCCAGCGCCCGCGCCGGCCAGGTCCTCGCCAGGAGATCGGCCCGGAAGGCGGCGAGCGCCGCTTGGGGCGGGAGCACGGGCAGGGTGGCGCGCAGCACGCGCAGCGCGTCCTGGAACTGGCCCCGGCGGTCCGCCCACTCGACCAGCAACTGCGGACTTGGTCGCCCGCCCATGGCTGTCCATTATAGCTCCGCGGGCGCCCGGAAAACCTTGCGCGCCCGGGGTGAATCTGGTAGGTAGAAGGGACCGGCTCTGGGCGGCCGGGTCGCCAACAAAGGGGAGTTCTTCATGGCTTGGCATCAATCCAAATGGTTTCGCATCCTCGTCGTTCTGGTGGGGCTGCTGCTGGTGGCTCTGCTGGCGGCTCCCTACCTGCTCAGCATCGACCGCTACCGCTCGACCATCGTCGAGCAGCTCGAGAAGGAGACCGGGCGCGACATCGAAATCGAAAAGCTCCGCCTGCACTTCTTGCCCGGCCTGCACGTGCAGGTGGTGAACCTGCGGGTCAAGAACCCGCGCGGCTTCCCCGAGGGGGACACGGTGGTCGTCGAGAGCGTGAACATCGGGCTGGCCTTCTGGCCGCTGCTCAAGCGGCAGGTGGAAATCAGCTCAATCGGCATCGACGACGTCGAGATCAACCTGCTCGGGAACGAGCAGGGGCAGACGAACACAGGACTGCGGCGCCGGGCGCGGCCCGCGGCGAAGAAGCCGGCGGGCGAAGCGCCGGCGGTGGAGGTCACGCGCGTGGGCGCGGTGTCGGTCTCCGATGTGAAGATCTCGTCCGGCACGTTCTGGTCGCGCGAGCGGCGCATCTACCCGGCCTGGGAGGTGAAGGGGATCAACCTGGAGGTCGAAGGTGTCGACCTGGCCAACCCGCAATGGCTGCGGAAGCTCGAGGCCGGAGTGGACTTGAGCACCATCGAGGTCACGACGCCGAGCCTCAAGGAGCCGCTGCGCTTCGCCGATGGCGAGATTGAGGTCAAGAACAACGCCGCCGGCGGCGACTTCACCCTGGCGCTCGGCGAGCTGCGCGCTGACGGCACCGTGAAAGTGGCCGACCTCGAAAAGCCCGTGGCTGACTTCACGCTCAAAATGGAGGAGCTGGACGTCTCCCAGGTCGCGGCGCTTGCCGCCGAGAAGCCGAAGGGCGCCGGCGCCGGGCCGGGCGGCGGCGGGGAAGGAGCGGGCGGCAGCGGGAAGCTGCTGGCGCGCGGCACGGTCGAAGTCGGCAAGATCATCATCCCGCCCTTGAGCGCGGAGAACGTCAAGGGCAACGTGCGGCTGTACGGCAACCGCCTCGAAGTCGATCCCTTCACGGTGGACTTCTACGGGGGGCGCACCCAGGGCACCGCGTACGTTGACCTGGCTCAAGCCGCCATGCCGGCGCGGGTGAACGCCCGCGTGCAGGGCGTGAATGTGGCGCAGGCGGTGGCTGCCGCCAGCCCCGGGGCTAAGGGCAAGCTCACGGGCACGTTCGAATCCGACGCCCGGTTGAATGTTCCGCTGGGGGCCAAAGACTTGATGGGCGCGCTCACCGGCGACGGCACCTTCGCCGTGCGCAACGGAACCTTCCCTGGCATGAACCTCGAAGGCACGCTGGCCGGGATGGCCAAGTTCCTCCAGATGGAAGTCCCCAAGGGCGACACCAAGTTCAGCTACTTCGGGGGCGACTTCCGCATCGCCAGCCAGCGCGTCCACAGCCGCAACCTGGACCTCAAGGCGGAGACGCTCGAGGCTTCCCTCGGCGGCAGCTTCGGCTTCGACCAGACTTTGAGCTACACCGGCTCGGGCCTGCTCACCGGCAAGCCGAGCGCCGAGCAGCAGCAGCAGAAGAAAGACGACAACCCGCTGGGTGGCTTGCGGCGCGTTTTCGGGCAGGTGGCCCGGCAGACCATCGGGCAGATGCGCGTGCCGTTCTCCGTGACCGGGACCTTCCAGGACCCCAAGTTCCTCCTCGTCGGCTCGCCCACTCCTGTCCGCTGACTCCTGTCACTCCGAGCGGAGCCCGTTCACGGTGAACCCGTTCAGGGTGAACCCGCAGGGCGGAGTCGAGGGGTCTCTTTGTTGGGCGCATTTGACACCTGCGCCACGCTCTCCTATGCTGAAGTGAGAAGATCGGGCTGACCATGCGCCGCGTTTACTTCGACCACAACGCCACCACGCCGCTTGCGCCGGACGTGCTCCGGGCGATGACGCCGTACCTGACCGAAGAGTACGGGAACGCCAGCTCCATTCACAGCGTGGGCCAGCGGGCGCGGGCGGCGGTGGAGC
>MEKM01000085.1:0-464 GCA_001766965.1 Acidobacteria bacterium RIFCSPHIGHO2_01_FULL_67_28
GCGGATGACCGACGGCACGCGCAGGCTCAAGGACGGCGAATGCACCACGGCGTGGTTCTCCTCTTCGGTGCGCGCCACGCCCTTGAGCACCAGCACGATCGCCCGCTTGACGGCGGTGATGTGGATGGGCTCGTAGGTCGCGTTCAACACCAGCACCGGCGTGTGCATCACCGGGCTCGCCATGGCCGCTTCAAACCTCCTGCATCACCCGGGCCACCGTTACCGCCTGCACGCTCTCTGCGCCTGCCCGTTTCAGCGTCCGGGCGCAGGCGTTCAGGGTGGCCCCGGTTGTACATACATCATCTACTAATAGGATGCGGGCTTTGTCAACTTTGTCGCGGGCGGAAAACGCGCCCTGGACGTTTTCAATGCGCTGGGCGTGGGTCAGGCCGGTCTGCGAGGGCGTGTCCTTGACTCGCGCCAGCCAGTCCGCTTTCACGGGCCGCGGGAACCAGCGGGCGAGC
>MEKM01000085.1:488-6523 GCA_001766965.1 Acidobacteria bacterium RIFCSPHIGHO2_01_FULL_67_28
CGCTTTCACGGGCCGCGGGAACCAGCGGGCGAGCTCGCGGGCGATGAGCTCGGCCTGGTTGAAGCCGCGGGCGCGCTGGCGCCGCGAGTGCAGCGGCACGGGGACAATCGCGTCCACCTCTCCCAGCGCCGGATTCTGCGCCACCACTACCGCCAGCCAGTCGCCCAGCGGCCGGGCGAGCGAGCGGACGCCGCTGTACTTCAAAAGCACGATCATCTGCCGCAGCTCGTTGTCGTAGGCGCCGAAGCTGCGCAGACAATCGAACGCGGTCTCGCCCTGCCGGCACGGGCCGCAGCGGGCGGCTTCGCTTGCCCTGAGCGTAGTCGAAGGGCCAGGCGCATGCGAGGCGAGCGAAAGCGGCCGCTGGCACTGCTCGCAGAAAGCCAGGAGCTCGAGCGGGCGCACCCGGCCGAGGCAGCCGGGACAAATGGGGACGCGTGAGGCGGTGGTGAGCAGCGCCTCGCAGAGACGGCAGCGGGCGGCGAAGACGACGCTGGCCAAGCCGTCCCAGGCGGAGCGGAGAGCCGGGGTCAGGGAAAAGAACGAGGGTCGAGCGGCGGGGCCGGGTGCGGGCCGGGCTGGGTCAGCGTCGGTAGGGAAGGCGAGCCTCCCGAAAAACTACAGCAATCCCCGCTCCTGTTTCTCCTGGCAGCCGATGCAGTGGCGGGCCCAGGGAACGGCTTCGAGGCGCTTTTGCTGGACTTCTTCCTGGCAGGCGACGCAGAGGCCGAAGCCGCCGTTCTTCATCCGCCCCAGGGCCTCCTCCACCAGTGCGAGGATGTAGCGCTCGTTGTTCGACTGGCTGAAGAGGAACTCCTTGGTGTAGGAGTTGGCGGCCTTGTCGGCGATGTCCTGGGTGGCGTCGTCAGCGGCCCGGCCTTCTTCCTCGGCGACGGCCATCAAGCGCTGGAGCTCCTCGCGCTTGGCGTCCAGCTTTTTCTTGTAGTACTCCAGGCGTTTCTTATCCATGCTCGGGCCTCTCGGTTGCCCCTGCGCCTCTGGAGCAAACTCAACATTTTAGCGGCGCCCTCCGGAACTGTCAAGCCGGGCGGGCCGCCGGTAGTGGGGCAGTTTGGTTTTTGTAGCGGCGGTCTGTGACCGCCGAGCCAAGGATCGCCTCAACTTGCGGCGCTCACAGAGCGCCGCTACAGCAATCTGACCTACTACCGGGCCGCCGGGCAGCTTGACTTTTCGCCCGTGGGGTCATATAAGCCGGAGTCGACGAGGGGTGAGAGTGCGCGCATGCACGCCTGGGGTGACCGCTCTCCCTTGAGGAGCTTTCCATGAAGAATCTCCGGCTGCTGTTGATTCTGGCGGTGTGCCTGCTGGCGGCGGGGTCGCTGGCGGCACAGACTTACCGCGGCGGCATCGCGGGCACAGTGACGGACGCCAGCGGCGCCGTGGTGCCCAACGCCAAAGTGACCATCCGCAACGTGGATACCGGGGTGGAGCGGAGCGCCACCACCGACGCCGAGGGCTACTACGTCGCCACCGAGCTCCCCATCGGCAACTACAGCGTCACCGTGGAGGTCCAGGGCTTCCAGACCGCCGTGGCCACCGGCATCCGCGTGGAAGTGGCGGGCGAGCGGCGCGTCGACATCACCTTGCAGCCGGGCGCCATGACCCAGCGCACGGAAGTGGTGGCCGAGGTGCCTCTGGTCGAAACCACCAGCAACGTCCTGGGCGGAACCCTGGAGCGGCGGCAGGTGGAGGAGCTCCCCATCAGCGGACGCGACTTCGGGAAGCTCCTGGTGCTGGTGCCGGGCGCTTCCGGCGACCCGGTGGGCAACACCGATTTCCCGGGCAGCTTCGGCCTCTTCACCACCAACGGCAACCGCGGCCGCGCCAACAACTTCCTGCTCGACGGCACCGACATGAACGACGGCTACCGCAACCTGCCCGCCATCAACGAGGCCGGCGTCTTCGGCACCCCGGCCACCATCCTGCCGCTGGACGCCATCGCCGAGATCCGCATCTTGACCAACTTCGAGCCCGAATACGGCCGGAACGGCGGCTCGGTGGTGAACATCGTCACCAAGTCCGGCACCAACGACCTGCACGGCAGCGTCTACTGGTTCTTCCGCAACGACGCCCTCAACGCCCGCAACTTCTTCAACACCGTCGGCCCCAAGGACAAGTTCCGCAACAACAACTTCGGCTACTCGGTCGGCGGACCCTTCATCCGGAACAAGACTTTCTTCTACTTCGGCTTCGAGGGCCAGCGGGAGAGCGGCGCCATCACCACTCTGGCCAAAGTGCCCGACCCGGCCCGCTACGCCTTCGCCCCCAACATCGTCATCCGCAACCTGCTCAACCTCTGCGCCGTGACCGGCCAATGCTCCGGGGGGAGCCTGCTCTGGCCGGCGCCCACCCCGGGCTTCAACTTCGCCGGCCTGAACGCCATCGTGCCCGCCGACTTCCGCAACCGCGTCGACAGCATGATCATCAAGGTCGACCACAACTTCAACGAGAACAACCTGCTGACCGGGCGCTACTTCTTCGGCAACAGCACGCAGAGCTTCCCGCTGGGGCTGGCGGGCGGCAACAACCTCCCCCGCACCAACACCTTCACCCCCACGCGCGTGCAGTTGCTCTCGCTCTCCTACGTTAAGGTCTACTCGCCCACGCGCGTCAACGAGCTGCGTGTGGGCTGGAACCGCTTCGCCGAGGACTTCTTGGCCGACGACCGTGACGTCTTCGGCAACCCGGCCGCCTCGCTGCTGCTGAACACCGGCGTGACCGCCGAGCGCGACTTCGGCTTGCCGGAGATCCACGTCGGGCCTTTCTCCGCCCTGGGCTCGAGCCAGTTCTCCAACCCCCGCGGCCGCGTCGACACCAACTGGCACGTCATCGACAACTACAGCTGGAAGCGCGGCCGGCACGACCTGAAGTTCGGCTTCGAGTTCCGCCGCACCTTCGTCAGTTCCTTCAACGACTCGAACTTCCGCGGCGTGATCAACTTCGACCGGCTGGCTGACTTCCGGAACGGTTTCCCCTCCGGCGGCTTGACGGTGGTGGGCGGAACCGACCGCGGCACCTTCCAGAACTCCTACGCCGGCTACATCCAGGACAGCTTCCGCTGGACCTCGCGCTTCACCTTCAACTGGGGCCTGCGCTACGACTACTACGGCGTGCTCGACGAAGAGCGAAACCGCTTCAGCCGCTACGACCCCGTGGCCGGCCTGATTCAGCTCGGCTCCCCCGGCTTCCCCCGCCTCTACGACCGCGACCTGAACAACTTCGGGCCCCGCCTCTCCTTCGCCTGGGACCCGTGGGGCACCGGCAAGACCGTCCTGCGCGCCGGCTGGGGGCTGTTCTACGACGCTTTCTCCCAGGACTTCTTCATCGGGCAGATTCCCTGGAACACCTTCAGCCCCGGCGCCGCCTACAACCCCATCGGCGAGACCCCGGTCTTCATTACCTTTGTGACCACCGGCTTCCTGGTTCCGAACGCGCCGGTCTTCCCGGGCGGGTTCGCCTCCAACTCGACCGACATCACCCAGGCCAACCCGGACATCCGCACGCCCTACATCCAGAACTTCAACGTGAACGTGCAGCGGGAGCTGTGGGCGAACACGATGCTGCAAATCGCCTACGTAGGCTCGATGGGGCGGAAGCTGTTCCGCACCAGCGAGATCAACCAGTCGTTTGTGCCCGGCGGGGCGCGGCCGTTCGATGCGACGGCGCTGCTCTGCCCGGTGGTGACCCCCACCTGCCCGGCGACCAGCGGCCCCTTCATCGTCGATGAGGTGGGCACGACCGCCACCTCCAACTACAACTCTCTCCAGATCAGCTTCAACCAGCGCAACTGGCACGGCTGGACAAACCAGGTGAGCTACACCTGGGGCCACTCGATTGACACCGCCAGCGACGGCATCGAATCCGTCCCCAACCAGGCCACTCCCGACAACAGCAACAACCCCGCGGGCGAGCGCGCCAACTCCAACTTCGACGTCCGCCACCGCTTCGTCTGGAACTGGATCTACGACGTCCCCAAGTTGAGCGACCGCGCCCCCAAGCTTACTCAGGGCTGGCAGCTCTCCGGCGTGTTGTCGCTGATGAGCGGCCACCCCTACCACGTCAACATGTTCGCGGATGACGCCTTCGACTTCATCCTGCGCCCCGACCTGGTCGGCGACCCCTTCCTGGGCGCGAGCGGCCCCGACCGCTACTTGAATCTGGCGGCCTTCCGCTACCCCTGCACTTCAGCGGGTTGCCACTACGGCAACCTGCCGCGGAACTTCTTCACCGGGCCGGACTTCAAGAACTTCGACATCTCCATCGTCAAGAACACGCCCATCAGCGAGCGCGTGACCATTCAGTTCCGGGCTGACTTCTTCAACTTCACCAACCGCGCCAACTTCGCCTCGCCGACGCTGCCGGCTTTCATCGCCCAGGGCGACTTCCAGGGGATCAGCCCGGGCGGCACGGGGCTGGCGGGGCGCGGCGGCGCGAACGGCTCAACCCTGGCGGACCCGTTCAATTGCATAACCACGGGCACCAACCCGGGATGCTTCCTCCCCATCACCGCCACGCCCGACACCGGCATCGGCTATCCCTCGCTCGGCGGCGGCGGACCGCGCAACGTCCAGTTCGCCATCAAGGTGATTTTCTAGACGAGTCGAGCAGTCCCACGGAGCCCGGGCGGCAGCCCCGCCCGGGCTCTTTTGTTGTCCTGGATTGGGTAGGGCAGGGGCTTGCCTGCCCTGAGCGGAGCCGAAGGGTCCCCTGCCGGCGCGTCAACCGACCTCGGGCAAGGCACAAGGCCTTGCCCTGCCCCGGCAGAGAAGTCAGCGCTTCTTCGGTGGCAAATAATCCTTTTTGATCTTGACCAAGACGGTGAAGTTCGGGTCCACGATTTGGCTGACGTTCGACTCCATCGCCACCGAGAGCAGCTCGTAGGCGTCCATCGCCGAGAGGCCGTAGTCTTCGGTGAGCCACTGGATGAGTTCGCGCGAGGCGATGCGCATGGCGTCTTCGAGCGGGCGGTAGCTGCCGGCGGCCATCAGGTAGGTGTCGTCTTCCAGGCGCGGGGCGCCGATGCGGAGGCCCTTGATGAGGTCCACCTGGAGCACGACGTTCATTTGAATTTCGGCGGCGGTGCCGGCGATTTCGCCTTCGCCCTGCACGGCGTGGCCGTCGCCGAGGTAGAGCAGCGCCCCCGCAGCGTTCACCGGCAGATAGACAGTCGTCCCGGCGCGCACTTCGGGCGTGTCCATGTTGCCGCCGAAAAACTCCGGCACAATGGTGGCGCGGGCTTCGTCGGCGGCGGGAGCGACTCCCAGGCAGCCGAGGAAGGGCTTGAGCGGCAGCTTGGCGCGGAAGTCGGAGTCGAGCGCGGCGAATTCCACCGTGCGCGCCTGTTTGTCCACCCGGTAGAACCACACGCGCGGCTCGAAAGGCTTGTCGAGCATGGGGGTGTAGCGCGTCGCCGTCAGCGCGCCGAAGCCCGGCCCGGCGTAGCCGACGGCGACGTCCGCGGCCGGCTCGACGGAAATCAAATGAATGACCAGCGTGTCGCCCGGCTCGGCGCCTTCGATGTAGAAGGGGCCGGTCTGGGGGTTGGGGCGGCGGCCGGGCGGGAACCAGTCGCCGGGCTTCTGGAGGGTGTTGCCGTCGGCGCGCTCCGTCCAGGTTTCGAGCGTATCGCCGGGCTTGAGCTTCAGCACCGGCGCCGCGGTGGCGAAGGTGTACTTCAAGTCTTCCTTCTTCGGGGTGTACTTGTGCGTCTCCGCTGTTCCCCCGAGCGCCACCAGCAGCACAGGCAGCGAAACTCGAAAAACGAAACTCGAAACTCGTCGAATCATTCGGCTGCTCCTTGCTTACAGGATTTTAAGGCGGCGGGCGACGCGCTCGAGGATTTCGAGCGCCTGCTCAAGGTCAGCGCGTTTATGCGTCGCGGTTACAATGGTGCGAATACGCGCCTTGCCCTGCGGCACCGTCGGGTAGCCGATCCCCGGGGCGAAGACGCCTTCCCGGAACAGCTCGCGGCTGAACTCGTGCGCCAGGGCGGCCTCCCCGACGATGATGGGCGT
>MEKM01000086.1:0-2328 GCA_001766965.1 Acidobacteria bacterium RIFCSPHIGHO2_01_FULL_67_28
AGTTGTAGACGTCCTCGAAGCTTGCCACCATCATCTGCTCCAGGCGCTCGTTCACCATCGCTTCCGGCCAGAAGTAGCCCTCGCGGTCCTGCACCCACTCGAAGTAGCTGACGGTGACGCCGCCGGCGTTGGCGAGGATGTCGGGCACGACGAAGACTTTCTTGTCAACGAGGATATCGTCGGCGAGCGCCGTAGTGGGGCCGTTGGCGGCTTCGATGATGACCCTGGCCCGGATGCGCTCGGCGTTGCGGCTGGTGATCTGGTTTTCGACGGCAGCGGGGATGAGGATGTCGCAGTCGAGCGTCAGGACGTCGTGCGGGCTGAGGGCGTCGCAGCCGGCGAAGCCGACCACCTTGCCGCTCTCGAGCACGTGCTCCAGCAGCTTCGGCACGTTGATGCCCTTGGGGTTGTAGATGCCGCCGTGGATGTCGGCCACGCCGACGATCTTGTAGCCGGCTTCGTGCATCAGCTTGGCGGAGACGGAGCCGACGTTCCCGAAGCCCTGGATGATGACCCGCTGGCCTTCGTGCGGCCGGCCGAGCTTCTTCAAGGCCTGGTCGCAGACGATAAGGCAGCCGCGCCCGGTGGCCTCGCGGCGGCCGCGCGAGCCGCCCAAATCGAGCGGCTTGCCGGTGACCACGGCCGTGGTGGTGTGGCGGACGTGCATGGAGTAGGTGTCCATCACCCAGGCCATCACCTGTTCGTTGGTGCCGAGGTCGGGGGCGGGGACGTCGCGCTCCGGGCCCAGGAAGTCGAGCAGCTCGGCGGTGTAGCGCCGGGTGATGGCTTCGAGCTCGCGCCGGCTCAACTTCTGCGGGTCGCAGATGACTCCGCCCTTGGCCCCGCCGAAGGGAAGGTTCACCACCGCGCACTTCCAGGTCATCCAGGAGGCGAGCGCCCGCACTTCGTCGAGCGTCACGTCGGGCGCGAAGCGGATGCCGCCCTTCCCCGGCCCGCGCACCACCGAGTGCTGCACCCGGTAGCCGACGAAGACTTCGATCGCGCCTGAGTCCATCACCACCGGGATGTAGATGGTGATTTCCTTGTTCGGAGAGCGCAGGACTTTCTGCAGGCCTTCATCCAGGCCGAGCTTGGCGGCGGCCAGGTCGAACCGCGCCGCCATGTTCTCATAGACGGCGAGCTCCTTGTCGGCGGTGAGGATGGCCATGGTGTCGGTTCCGCGGGCCTCCGCTCAGCTTCCGGCTCCGGCAGGCGGGGAGTATACGGCCAAGCCCGCAGGAGGCGCAAGGCGCGGAGAAAAAGGGTTGTCCCGAGGCGTAGGCTCGGCTACCATAATCCTGCCTCGTCACGGGCGTTTGCGCTGATCAGGCTCGCCGGCTTCGTTTTCGCTCTGCCACTCAATCGGGTTTATGGCTCAAACGAAACAAACACTTCGGAGGTTGACCCGGCGGACGCTGGGGGATCGCCCTTTCGTGGTGGTGTCGAACCGCGAGCCTTACGTGCACACCTACCGCGACGGCGCGGTCCAGGTGCAGCGCCCGGCGAGCGGCCTGACGGTGGCGCTCGACCCGGTGATGCGCGCCGTAGGCGGCCTCTGGGTGGCGCACGGCAGCGGCGACGCGGACGCGCACGTGACCGACACCCGCAACTCGGTCCGGGTGCCGCCGGAGAAGCCGGCCTACACCCTGAAGCGGGTGTGGCTGACCAAAGAACAGGAAGCAGGCTACTACTACGGCTTCGCCAACTCCGCCCTCTGGCCGCTTTGCCACATCGCCTACCGCCGGCCGCTCTTCCGCCAGTCCGACTGGGAGAGCTACCGGGAGGTGAACGAGCTGTTCGCCGACGCGGTAGCGGAAGAAGTCGGCAAAGAGAAGGCCTTCGTCTTCGTCCAGGACTACCACCTGGCGCTGCTACCGCGCCTGCTGAAGCAGCGCTGCCCGCGGGCGGCGGTCGCGCACTTCTGGCACATCCCCTGGCCGAACCCGGAGGTGTTCCGCATCTGCCCGTGGAAGTCGGAATTGCTCGAGGGGCTGCTGGGCAGCGACATCCTTAGCTTCCACATCCGCTACCACTGCAACAACTTCCTCGACACGGTAGACCGGGAACTGGAGGCCCGCCCCGACCGGGAGATGACCGCCATCGTCTACCGCGGCCAGACCACCAAGCTCCGCAGCTTCCCCATCAGCGTGGATTTCGAAGCCATCAACTGGGAAGCTGCCCGCCGCCCGGTGACCCTGCGGATGCGGGAACTGCGCGAGCAGTTGCGCCTCCCGGCGCGGAACGTTGGGATCGGCATCGACCGCGCCGACTACACCAAAGGCATCCCCGAGCGCCTGCGCGCCCTCGACCGCTTCCTCGATCTCTACC
>MEKM01000086.1:2343-12826 GCA_001766965.1 Acidobacteria bacterium RIFCSPHIGHO2_01_FULL_67_28
TCCTCGATCTCTACCCCGAGTATCGGGGGGACTTCGCCTTCGTGCAGGTGGCCGTGCCCAGCCGCGTGCACGTGGAAGAATACCGGCGGCTGAACGACGAGATTGACCAGCTGGTGGAGCAAATCAACTGGAAGCACGCCCTGGGTTCCTGGAAGCCGATCCTCTATCTTCCCCAGCACCTGGGGCCGCGGGACCTGTTCGCGCTCTACCGCCTGGCCCGCTTCTGCCTGGTCAGTTCGCTGCACGACGGGATGAACCTGGTGGCCAAGGAGTTCGTAGCCGCCAACGTCGAAGAAGACGGCGTACTGCTCTTGAGCCAGTTCACCGGCGCCGCCCGCGAGCTGCGCGACGCCCTCATCATTAACCCCTTCGCCACCGACCAGCTGGCGGAGCAGATTCATCAAGCCTTGACGATGGAGGACGACGAAGTCCGCGCCCGGATGCGCCGCTTGCGCGAAACCGTCCGCGAACGCAACATCTACAAGTGGGCGAGCGACATCGTCCGCAAGCTGGGGAGGCTGGCGTGAGCCGACCCCAACCGCTCTGGCGGGCGTGGCCGCAGATTGCTTCGCGGCTAGCCGCCGCTTCCCGAGTGGCCTTGTTCTCCGATTTCGACGGCACGCTCGCCCCTATCGTCCGCCACCCCCAAGACGCCAAGCTGCCTTCCGCCGCTCGGCGAGCGCTCGAGCGAC
This sequence comes from Acidobacteria bacterium RIFCSPHIGHO2_01_FULL_67_28, assembly GCA_001766965.1. Classification (GTDB taxonomy): domain Bacteria; phylum Acidobacteriota; class Terriglobia; order Acidiferrales; family 2-02-FULL-67-57; genus 2-02-FULL-67-57. Next base: position 3,036 of record MEKM01000086.1, read on the forward strand.
TGGCGCGCCACCGGCGTCTGGCGGTGACGATGGTGAGCGGGCGGTCGCTGGCCGAGCTGCGGCAACGCGTGGGCCTGCAAGGCATCTACTATATCGGGACCCACGGCATCGAATGGGCGGGCCGGGGCGGCCGGCGACACGTGGGCGTGGCAGCTGGTTTCGCCGCCGCGGCGCAAAGCCTGGGGGAGGCGCTGGAGACAAGGCTGGGCAGGCTCCCCGGCATCTTCGTGGAGCGCAAGGCCGTGAGCGTCGCCGTGCACTACCGCAATGCCGTCCTCGCCGTGGCGCTACGGGCGCGGCGGCTGGTTCGAGAAGCCGCGCGGAACTCCCGCCACTCGCTGCGGGTGCTTGAAGGACTTAAGGTGATCGAGCTGCTGCCTCCCGGGCGGGCGAGCAAGGGCCGGGCGGTGCTGGCCATGGCGGACCGCCTGCGCCATCGGGGGAAGCGGCCGCTGGTCATCTATCTGGGCGACGACGTCACCGACGAGTCGGTTTTCCGCCGCTTGCGGCCAACCGACCTGGGGATTCACGTCGGCCAGAACGAAGCGAGCGCCGCCCGCTACCGCCTGCGCTCGCCGGCCGAGGTGACGCGCTTTCTGCGCCGGCTGGAGGAAGCGCTGCAATGAAGCAGGCCGCGAAACCCTTCCAGTTCATGGCTGCCTCGACCCTGGTCCGCATCTGCGGAGTGGAGGTGCGGACGGTGGCTGATCTCCTCGAACACCTCCGCACTATTTCGGCCGCCTCGGTGTTCAACCACACTTTTCAGAGCCTGGGCCAGCACCACTTCCTGACCGAAGGCTTCTCCAACGACTTCGCCCAGTGGGTGCTGGCGGCCTGCAACCAGCCGCAACTGGCCGAGCAGCTGACGAGCCTCGACATCCGCCAGTACGAAAGCGTCGAAGCCTTGCGCGCCGACCTGCTGCGGGTGCTGGAAGAGTTTGTGGCCTCCGAGCCGGCGCGCGCCCAGCAAAGGGCCTTCGAGCCCTTCTATTTTTGCGAGGCGGTCACCGTAACCGTGCCGGCCCCCTGGCGCGCCCACAATCTGGCGGAGTTCTGCCAGGGCCTCGAGCACATCAGCCGGGAGACCCTCCACTACCACTTCGTGGACGCGCGTCTGCGCGAACCCCTGACCGTCAACGACTTCAGCTACTGGCTGGAGGACAGCCTGGGATTGAAGGAGCTGGGGGACCGGGTCGACCTCATCGACATTTACACCAATACCCTGGACGGGGTGAGGCAACTCATTCTGGAAGAGTGCCGCAGCTGGACGGAGGCGTAGGCGATGGGAGCCCTCTCGACGCCCAAGCTCATCGGCCTCGACGACTACGTCCCCGTCGTGGGCCAGGCCGAGATCGACGAGATGCGGGCAGTGGCCGCCTGCCTGGAGGGGCGCACGGTCAAGATGGTCAACTCCACCGCCATGGGCGGCGGGGTGGCGGAGATCCTGAACCGCCTGGTGCCGCTCATGGCCGACGTGGGCGTGCCCACACGCTGGGACATCATCACCGGCGGCGATGACTTTTTCGCGGTCACCAAGGGTTTTCACAACGCCCTGCACGGCGCGGCCTATGAGCCCACCCCGCAGGCCTTCGAAATCTTCCGCGCCTGCCAGCAGCAGAACCTGGCCAGCCTGCGCTTCGAAGAAGACTTCGTCGTCATCCACGACCCCCAGCCCATCGGTTTGGTCGAGGCCCGCGATCAAAAGCCCGCCCACTGGGTCTGGCGCTGCCACATCGATGTCTCCAGGCCCCACCCGGAAGTCTGGAACTTTCTCGTCCAGTACATGAAACGCTACGACGCCATGATGATCTCTTCGCCGAGCTTCACCCGGGCGCTGCCCATTCACCAGTACCTCTGGTACCCGTCGATTGACCCGCTCTCGCAGAAAAACCAAGAGCTCGAGCCGGAGTTCATCCGGGAGACGCTGGAGCGCTTCCAAATCAATCCCAAGCGCCGCATCCTCACCCAGGTCTCCCGCTTCGACCGCCTCAAAGACCCTCTCGGCGTCATCAAAGCCTACAAGCTCGTCCGCAAGTACACCGACTGCCAACTGGTGCTCGCCGGCGGCGGGGCCAAGGACGACCCCGAGGGCGGCCAGGTGCTGGCCGAAGTGCAAGAGGCGGCGGGCAACGACCCCGACATCCACATCCTGGACCTGCCCCCCTGGAGCGCGCTGGAAATCAACGCCCTGCAACGGGCTTCCACCATCGTCCTCCAGAAGTCGCTCCAGGAAGGCTTCGGGCTGACCGTCACCGAGGCGCTGTGGAAGAAAAAGCCGGTGGTGGCCAGCGCCGTCGGCGGCATCCCCTTGCAAGTCATCCACAAGCTCACCGGGATGCTGGCGCATTCGGTCGAAGGGACGGCCTACCAGATCCGCTACCTGCTCTCTCACCCCGCCATCGCCCAGCGCCTGGGCGAGATGGGCCACGAGCACGTCAAGGAGAACTTCCTGGTCACGCGCAATCTGAAGCGCTACCTGCTGCTCTTCCTGGCCTTGAGCGGAGCCGCCCGATGAGCTGCACGTAGGCAAGCGGCCAACCTGCGCTACCTCTCCTGTCTTGTCATCCCGAGTGCAGCGAAGGACCTGCTTGTCTACTGCTTGGTCTGAGCGACGGTTTCGGTAGGGGCGTAGTAGCCGCGGCGGGCGTGGACGGAATAATTCAGGCCCGGGCGGCCGAAACGCTCGGTGAGCGTGACGTCAATCTTGCGGAAGCTGCCGTCGCGGGCGGCGTTGGTGGACTGGTAGCCGAGCGTGTAGCGAGTCTTCAACCGCGAGATGACCCCGGCCAGCGCCGCTCCGAGCGAGCCGGCGCCGCGCACGTCCAGGATTTCTCCGCCCGTCTCTTCCGTGATGCGCCGCACCGACCCCGCCCGGCCGAGCCACACCGGGATCTTCATCGTCAGCGGCGTGGCTTCGCCCGCGGTCTTGAGGCTGTACACGGTGACACCGGCTTCGAGCGCGAGGCGAATCGTCTCCGCCTGGCTGGAGTGCCCGCGCACAGTGGCCCGGTTGTCGCTCACGAGGATGATGGCGCGGCGACGGTCGCGCGCGGCCACGCTCAAGTAGTAGGCGGCGTCGAAAACGGCGTCGACGATGTTGGTGCCGCCGCCGGCGCGGATGCCGGCGATGCGGTCGGCGATGCGCTGGCGGTCGGTGGTCAGCTCCTCCAGCCGCTCGACCTCGGAGGCGAAGCTGAACAGGCAGACCTGGTCGCCGCGCTTCAGCTGCGAAAGCGCCTGGTAGGCGGCGCGGCGGAGCTCCGGCATGAAGGGCGCGACGCTGCCGCTGCGGTCCACCACCAGCGCCACGGCCAGCGGCAGCTCGTCACGCGAGAAGTGACGGATTTCCTGCTCGACGCCGTCTTCGAACAGCCGGAAGTCTTCCTTGGCCAGGGTGTCCACCGGCCCGCGCTCGTCGCGGACGAAGGCTTCGACCAGGACGAGCTGGACGTCCACCCGCATGCGGTAGGCGTTCGGGTCGCCGAGCGTCGGGTCGAGTGGGGGCGGCGGGGCGGCCGGCGGCCGCGTCGTGTCCACGGCAGCCGCTTCTGTTTCTTCCTCCTTGAACTCCGGCGGCGCTTCTTCGTCCGCCGTCTTGGCGGAGTCCCCCGGAAACTGGAAGCTGCCGGCCGGCGGAGCTGCTGCGGTAGCGGCCGGAACCGCGCCGGGCGCGCCCGGCCGGTTCCACTGCGCCACCGAAGTGAGCGGGACGCCCAGCGGCTGCGCGAGCTCCACTTCGAAGAGCATGCCGTGCGGGAGGTCGAGCTCGGGCCCGCGCTCGAGCAGGACGCCCAGCAGGCCGATGCCGGCACCCACGGCCCCGCCGTAGGCTGCGCCTTTCTTGCCGCCGATGGCGGCGCCGAGCAGGGCGCCCTGGGCGCCGCCCATGCCGACGATGGTGAGGTCGCGGCCCTTGTTGCCCTCGCCCTTGACGCTCAAGCGCTGCTTGTCCTTGCCGATCTGGCTGAAGCCGGCGCGAAGGATGTTGGCGCTGAAGGGGAGCGCAGTGCCATCGGGGAATTCAATCTCGTCGAAGCGCAGGCGGATCTCGGCGCGTCCCGCCAGCCGCCCCGGGCGCTTGACCTCGGTCAGAGTCGCCCGCACCGTGCTCCCGCGCGGGACCGCCACCCGGTAGCCCACGAGGATTTCATCGTTGGTAGTGAAAAAGGCGGCGTCGCCTTTCTGGTTGTGCCGGCTGTGGAGCGAGCGGTCGAGCTCTAGCACGAGGCGCTGGCCCGCGGGGACCGCCAGGACATCCGCCGGCGGCGCGGGGCCCGCGGGAACAGACGCCGGGGAAGAACTCGATTGGGCTTCAACCAGACCGGCGAGGACCGCCAGCCCCAAGAGAAGAGCTCCTGCGCAAGCCAGCCGCTTCATCGCCGCTCCTGCGCCCTCCCCCGGATAGATGCGGACTGCCGCCGCCGAGATGCCATACTCCGGGACTTGACCCGCGCCGAGCAAGCTGCTCGGCCACCGCGAGCAATGACCGCCGCGGTTGTGCCCCGCCCGGAAGCGCGATAGCATTCCCGGGTCCCACCCGGAGGGCAAAGGAGGCTTTATGCGGAACCGAGTCTGGAAAGCGGCCGCCGCGGCGCTGGCCCTGCTCGCAGTCGCCGGGCTGACGCTGGCCGCCGCCCAGCGCGGCCAAAAGAAGCGCCCGCCCAGGGAGTGGCCGGAATTGGCGGGCTACGAGGAAATGAGAATCCCCGCCGACAACCCGATGACCCCGGCCAAGATCAGGCTCGGCAAACAGCTCTACTATGACTTCCGCTTGAGCGGCGACCAGAGCCGCTCCTGTTATCTTTGCCACCTGAAGGAGCACGGCCTGACCGACGGGCGGCCGACGGCCATCGGCGCGTACAACGTGCAACTCACTCGCTCCAGCCCCACGCTCTGGAACGTCGGCTACCACTCCGAGTTCTACTGGGACGGCCGCAGCGGCTCGCTCGAGGCCCAGGCCAAGGCCGCGTGGGCGGGCGGCAACATGGGCGCCAGCGGCAAGGACGGCAAGCCCAGCCTGGAGGACGTCTGCAAGCGCCTGGACAAAATCAAGGCCTACCGCCAGCAGTTCCAAGAAGTCTTCGGCGGGACGTGCACGCCGGACAACGTCGCCAAAGCGCTGGCCGCCTTCGAGCGCACGCTGGTGTCGGACGAGTCGCCCTGGACCCGCTTCCGTGCGGGCGACCAAAAGGCCTTGAGCGCCGAAGCCCGCCGCGGCTACGACCTCTTCAAGGGCAAGGCCCGCTGCGAGAACTGCCACTCCGGGCTGCTGCTGACCGACTTGCAGTACCACAACCTCGGCATCGGGATGAAGGCGAAGAAGAAAGAGAAAGACAAGGAGCCCGACTGGGGCCGCTACAACGTCACCAAGCAGGAGCGCGACAAGGGCGCCTTCAAAACTCCCACGTTGCTCGACATCAACCAGTCCGCTCCGTATTTCCACGACGGCAGCGTCGCCACGCTGGAAGAGGCGGTGGACCTCATGCTCGCCGGCGGCCACGACAACCCGTGGCTCGATACCGCCAACCTGCGCCCGCCCGTGAAGCTCACCAAGCAAGAGCGCGCCGACCTGGTGCAGTTTCTGCGCGAGCTGGGGGTGAAGTACGACCTGAAGGAGCCGGAGCTGCCGCGGTAGGGATTAGGCGGCGCGGCCGTTGCGGGGCAGCTCGGCGGCGGTCACTTCCCGCCAGGCCGAGCGCGTGCGCAGGAGCTTCAACACGAGCGCGGTGTGCAGGGCGTGGCCCGCGCGCCGCGCCACCACGCGCCCCACCAGCGGCCGGCCCACCAGCGCCAGGTCGCCGATGAGGTCAAGCGCCTTGTGGCGGCAGAACTCGTCGGGGTAGCGCAGCCCTGCGCCGTTCAACAAACCCTCGCCCGTCAGTACCACGGCGCAGTCGAGCGAGCCGCCGCGAATCAGTCCCATCGCCCGCAGCTGCTCCACTTCGTTGTAGAAGCAGAAAGTGCGCGCGCTCGACAACAGCTCGGTGAAGTTCGCCCGGTTCAACTCGAAGCTCAACTGCTGCCGGCCGATGAGCGGGTGGCGGAAGTCGATGGTGTAGTCCAGGGCCAGCGCCGCCGAGCCGTTGGCCGGGTAGATGCCGATGGAGCGGGATTTCTCGGTACTCGGCTCGCCGTCGGTGACTTCGACCGGCTCGAGGATTTGGAGATAGCGCCGGCGCCGGCGCTGCTGCCGCCGCCCCGCCGACTCCACCAGCTCGACGAACGGCCGGGCGCTGCCGTCGAGGATCGGCAGCTCCAGGTTGTCGAGCTCCACGTAGACGTTGTCAATCCCGCTCGCATACAGCGCCGCCAGCAGGTGCTCGGTGGTTGAGATGAGCACGCCTTTCTTCATCAGGCTGGTGGCGTAGCTGACGCGGGCGATATTGGCGGCGCGGGCTTCGACTTCGAACCCTTCCAGGTCCACCCGGCGGAAGACGACGCCGGTGCCAGCCGGCGCCGGCAGCAGCCGCAGACGGCAGCTCACGCCCGTGTGCAGGCCGGTTCCGGCGACCTCGGCCGGGCGCTCTATCGTGTGCTCGAAGGTCATCCCGTCCTTTCCAATGGCACAAATCGTTCCATAGGTCACAATGTTTTGCAAGTGCTGTATTATCAATTTGATATCTCAAATCTAAGATTCCAAATCTTGAGGCGAGTGTTGCAACTATGCAACACTTCGCCACACTCCTGCGGCAACCAAGCCACGGCACTACCCGGAGACGGCAAGGCTGCTCCGACTGGGATATACTGCCGTTTCTCATGGCGGCGCGCTCCTCCGGTCCCCACAAGCGGCTCTACCTCATCGACGCGATGAGCTACATCTTCCGCGCCTACCACGCCCCCACCCCGCAGCGCTTCGCCAGCCCCACGGGCGTCCCCACGCAGGCCGTTTTCCTCTTCACCAACATGCTGCGCAAGCTCCTGCGCGAGCACGCGCCCGACTACGTCGCGGTGGTCTTCGAATCGAAAGGGCCGACGGTGCGCGACCAGCTCTTCAAAGAGTACAAGGCGCAGCGGCCGCCGACGCCCGACGACCTGAAGGCGCAGATCCCCTACATCTTCCGGCTCTGCCAGGGGATGCGCCTGGCGGTCTTGCAGCACGAAGGCTACGAGGCCGACGACGTCATCGGCACGCTCGCTTGCCGGGCCGCCGCCGCGGGCCTCGAAGTCGTCATCGTCACCTCGGACAAGGACATGCTTCAGCTCGTGCGCACCCAAGAGGCCCCTCCGGTGCGCGTCTTCAGCCCCACCAAGGAGAAGTTTTTCGACGAGGCCGAAGTGGAAAACTACTTCGGGGTGCCGCCGGAGAAAGTCGTGGACCTGGTGGCGCTGATGGGCGACGCCATCGACAACATCCCCGGCGCGAAAGGCATCGGCGAGAAGGGCGCCCGCGAGCTCATCACCGCCTACGGCTCGGTCGAAGCCGCCATGGCGCACGCCGCCGAAGTGAAAAAAAAGAACTACCGCGAGGCCCTGCAAACCCAGCAGGAACAGATCCGCCTCTCGAAGCAGCTCGCCCAGCTCCACACCGACCTGCCCATGCCGCTCGAGCTCGACCGGCTGGCGCTCCGCGAGCCGGACTCGCCCGCGCTCGCCGCGCTTTTTGCCGAGCTCGGCTTCACTTCCCTGCTCAAGGAGCACCTGCCGGCAACTACGGCGCCGCCCGCGGACGTCCGCTACCGCGAGCTGCAAGCGCCCGAGGAGCTCCGGCGGTTCCTGGCCGAGCCGCGCGCGGTTCCGCTCGCCTGCTGGGTCGAAGCCGCCGGCGAGCCGCCGCTCGACTTGACCCTCACCGGCCTGGCCTTCTCGCCCCAGGCCGGCGAAGCGGTGACGATGGCGCTCGGCGGCGACCGCGACGCCTGGCTCGCCGCCGCCCGCGACTTTCTCGAAGATGCGAAAAGTCTCAAGGCCGTGCACGACGAGAAGGCGGCGCGGCAAGCGCTGGCGGGGGCGGGCATCGAATTGCGCGGCGTCGTCCACGACACCGCGCTCTACTCTTACCTGCTCCAGCCCACCACGGCGAAGCACGATCTGGAAGACGTAGTCGCGCGGCGCCTGGGGTTGCCGCTTTCGGGGTCGGTGGCGGAGAAGGCCGACTTCGTCGGGCGGCTGGCGGGAGTGTTGCGTCCGGACGTGGAGACCCAGGGGCTCGCCGGCGTCTACGAAACCATCGAGCAGCCCTTGAGCGCGGTGCTGGCGGCGATGGAGCGCGCCGGGGTGCGGCTCGACCCGCAGGCGCTGGCCGTGATGTCAACGGGCTTCGACGAAGAAATCGCCCGGCTCACGGCGTGCATCTACGAGCTGGCTGGCACTGACTTCAACCTGAACTCGCCGAAGCAGTTGAGCGAAATCCTTTTTGAGAAGCTGCAACTGCCGCCGCCCCGCAAGCGGGGCAAGACCCAGGTGGCCTCGACCGCCGCCGACGTGCTGGAAGAGCTGGCGGGGGCGCACGAGCTGCCGGCGCGCGTGCTGGAGTACCGCGAGCTGGCAAAGCTCAAGTCCACCTACATCGACGTCCTTCCGGCGAAGATCCATCCCCGCACCGGGCGGCTGCACACCGAGTTCAACCAGACGGGAACGGCCACCGGGCGGCTGTCTTCCTCCGACCCGAACCTCCAGAACATCCCCATCCGCACCGAGATGGGCAACCGCATCCGCGCCGCCTTCGTGGCCGACCCCGGCTGGGCGCTCGTGGGCGCCGACTACTCCCAGATCGAGCTCCGCGTGCTGGCGCACCTGTCGGAGGACGCGGTGCTCCTCGAAGCCTTCCGCCGCGGCGAAGACATCCACGCCCGCACGGCCGAGGAGGTGCTGGGCGTGCCGCCGCTCATGCAGAACGCCGAGCACCGGCGCCTGGCCAAGATGATCAACTTCGGCATCATCTACGGCCTGACCGCCTACGGGCTGGCGACGCGCCTGGGAATCGAGCCGCGCGAGGCGCAGGACTACATCGACGCCTACTTCCGCCGCTACGCCGGCGTCGCCGCCTTCCGCGAACGTCTGCTTGAAGAGACCCGCCGCGCGGGCGCGACCCGGACGCTCTTCGGCCGCCTGCGCCCCATCCCGGAAATCGATTCCCGCAACTCGAACCAGCGCAACTTCGCCGAGCGCACCGCGCTCAACTCGCCCCTGCAGGGCACCGCCGCTGATTTGATCAAGCTGGCGATGATTCAGCTCCACGAGCGGCTGCCGAAGGCCGGCCTGCGCGCCCGCATGATTCTCCAGGTGCACGACGAGCTCGTGTTTGAAGCGCCGGAGGCGGAGGTTGAGCGCGCGCGGGCGCTCGTCAAGGAGGCGATGGAGAACGTCCAGCTCCCCGGCGGGCTGCGCCTCAAAGTGCCGCTCGTGGTCGAAACCGGCGCCGGGCCGAACTGGGCCGCGCTCAAGTAAGGCCGTGGACGCGCGCTTCTTCTGGCTGCTCTGGCTCGTTCCCGTGGCTTACGGCTTCCTCGCCTACACGGCGCTGCGCCGCGGCTGGCCCACCTGGCTGTTGCTCCTTGCCGTGGCGGGCTATGCCCTGCCCGTCTGGCTCGGAGTGTTCGCCCTGGCCTATCTGCGCGGCTACCGGCACCCGCTGGCGCTGGCGCCATTTCTGGCAGCGCTTTTTGCGGCCATGATCGTCGGGCCAATTCTCAATTTGAAGGTGAGCACTCTCGAGGAGAAAGGGCAGCTCCGTCTGCCACGCCTCCGGCTGCGCTACCCGTTCACGCTGGGAATGGCGGCGGCGTTTCTGGGCGGGCCGGCGTTCCTGTGGTTGGCGGGCGAGCGGAACGAGCGGCTGCTGGGGGCGCTGC
>MEKM01000086.1:12863-14305 GCA_001766965.1 Acidobacteria bacterium RIFCSPHIGHO2_01_FULL_67_28
GGACCCGGGATTGACCCGGACGCGCCGCCAGGCGTCTAATCGAACGGAGAAGAGTTGCTATGCTGCGTCGCTTTGCAGCCGGCCTGTTGGCGCTGGGGCTCACCACAGCCCTGTTCGCCGCCGGCGGCGAACCCTGGAAAGACAAGGCCGCGAGCCAGTGGACGCAGGAGGAAGCGACCCGTGTGCTGACTCACTCGCCCTGGGGACAAGAGGTGAAGCAGCTCGAACCGAGCGGGCGGAAACTGGTGGAATTCGGCGGCCGGGCCCTCGTGGTCGAAGACCGCAGCGGGCCGCTGCCGATTCCGCGCGGGGCGGACTCGCTTTCCCCGCAGCCGGAATTCCTGGAGGCGGTCTATGCAGTGCGGTGGAGCTCGGCGGCGACGGTGCAGGCGGCGCTCGAGCGCTTGAAGGAGTTCTCCCCCGTGCTGGCCGACGTGCAGGCCGTGCCGCCGGAACTTTCCGCAGACCACTACGTCCTGACCGTGCGGGTGACGCAGCCACCGACCGAGTCCGGCCTGGCCCGCACCAGCCGGCCGCTGGCTTACACCCTCGACGACACCCGCCCGCCCCAGCCCTCCCCGCCCCCGCCTGTGCCCGACTTGTTCGCCGGGCTGAAGCCCGACGAATTGCGGGCGCGGGCCGAGCTGCGCACGGCCAAGAAACTGCGGCTCAAGCCCGACCGCGTCGTGCGCCACGGCCTGGGCGCGAGCGAAGGCATTTCCTTCTTCTTCCCCCGGCGCCAGGACGGCCAGGAGACGCTGCCGGCGGGGACCGACTGGGCGGAGTTCGTCTTCGCAAGCGGGGGCGAGCTCAAGGTCAAGTTCAAGCTGAAAGAGATGCAGGTCAACGGCAAGCCGGACTACTGACGCGCAGCTTGCCTTTTCCCGCGCGCGTGGCCTAGACTTGCGGGCCGGCAGCCCCAGCCGGGCTGCCCGGGAGGTCGGGATGCAGCCACAACAGGAGCGGCGCCACGTCGAACGGGAGAAATACTTGGTGCTGCGGGTTTACGCCCGCGTGTTGTCTGTGCTCGGCTACGGCGCACTGGTGGTGGGGACGTTGTTCGCGCTGCTGGTGGTGGCCTTCGCCGAGATGCCGGTTCCGCTGCGGATCTCGAACGCCTTCCTGGCGCTGATGCTGGGCGGCGTGTACTTCATCATCCTGCGCTCCACCGCCCAGGCCATCTACCTGCTCTTCGACGTCGCCCGCAACTCCAGGACGACCCGCGAGCTGCTGGAAAAATCGGGCGCCCCCGCGCCGCCGCCTTCGCCGCAGCCCCGGCCGGCACCGGGAGATTGATCATGGCCAAGCAACACGCGGAACGCTTCCTCAAAGCCGTCGAACAGGCGCGGCAGCAAATCAAAGAGCTCTCCATCCAGCAGGTGCGGGAGAAGCTGGAGAAGGGCGAGAGCTTCCGGCTGCTCGACGTCCGCGAAGGCGAGGAG
>MEKM01000086.1:14339-15689 GCA_001766965.1 Acidobacteria bacterium RIFCSPHIGHO2_01_FULL_67_28
TCTGCAAGGGCATCCTCGAGCGCGACATCGAAAAGCTGGTGCCCGACCCCGCTACGGCCGTCGTGCTCTACTGCGGCGGCGGCTTCCGCTCGGCGCTCGCCGCCGAGAGCCTGCAACGCATGGGCTACTCGAACGTCAGCTCGATGTGGGGCGGCTGGTCGGCCTGGAAGGAATCCGGCTTCCCTACCGAATAGCGAGGCGATGTGCTGTACAGGAGCGCCTCCCACCGATTACTCGATGCCGCGCTTCTTTGCCTCGTGCTGTACGCGAGCGCGGCCGCGGCCGAGAACCCACCGAGCCAAATAGAGCTGAACGGCTTCCTCCTCGGCCAATACGTGAAGATGCTGGATTCTACCTTTGGAACTCCCTTCCAAGAAGAGATGACAGAAGACGGCCTAGCCTACCGTGCCTACGTTTTGAGCAAGGAATCTCAGGGGTACATGGTCTTCCAGTCCACAACCGAGCGGCCACAATACATATTTTCAATTCAGATTACTGGTAAGGTCGGAACGAACACGACACCCTTTCTCGGCTTGCGGCTCGGAGACGACAAGTCAAAGGTCCTCCAAGTACTCGGGAAACCGTCCAAGGTAAAACGTGTCCAAGAACTCAAGCTCGAATACTTGACGTACAAGAATAGGAACTATTCTGTGGAGATTGACGAAGAAGGTCGCCTCTATAGCATCCGAATTCTTGGCTTCGAGGGCTTCCCGGAAAAACCTAAGGAGTTCCCAAAAATCGAGGGATTCAAGCGCTGCGTAGTCGACAGAGACGTCGACTGCCTGCTAACCCAGCTCGCGCCTGATTTCGAGGTTTACAAAGAGGGTCAACTTTACACCTTCACTTCGGGCGCCCGCACAGAGCTAATGAACCCCGAGTCGCCGGTGGTCCGGCTGCTGTTGGGAGACAAGGACAGTGTGCGAGCTGTGTTCGCCGAGGAACGCTCCCCTGGCGAGTCCGAATTCCGCATGTATGAGAAAGGCTCAATCGACGTCGTGTTCAAATTCTACAAAAGCAAGATTATCAGTGAAATCGTGTACACGACATTTGCGGGTCAGTCACGCGTCTGGGAAATCCGGTTCCGCTGACTTCAGAAACACAAGGAGGGTCGCACACTAGGGCGGATGTTGCGGGGGCGGTTGTGGTCAGAGCCGGGACAGGGTGCGGCGGACGTCGCCGTAGTAGGCGACCAGCGAGTGCTCGATGCCGTACTCGAACCGCCGCCACACGCGCGAGAGCGGGAAGGTGCGCGTCTGCAGCTTGCCCTCGATGACCACGGCGGGCGAGTGGAAGAACTCCTCGTCGGCCCGCCAGCCGCCGCCGTGGCTGCGGATGACGACTTCGCCCAGG
>MEKM01000087.1 GCA_001766965.1 Acidobacteria bacterium RIFCSPHIGHO2_01_FULL_67_28
CACGCGCTGGGCCAGGCCGGTGACTTCGTCCACCTGCTCTTCCAGGGTCTCGCCCGGAATCAGGTCCCTGAACTTCACCGTGCCGCCCACTTCGGTGAGGATGGAGAAGGTGTAGGGGTCCCACTCGACCAGGGCCTGGCCGAGGGTGACCGGCTGGCCGTCCTCGACCTTGAGCTTGGCGCCGTAGACCACGGCGTAGCGCTCCTTCTCCCGGCCCTTCTCGTCCACCACGGCCAGCGAGCCGTTGCGGTGCATCACCACCAGGTTGCCGGCCTTGGCCTTGACGGTGGTGAGGTTGATGAACTTGACGAAGCCGTTGTTGCGGGCGTCGAGCTTGGACTGCTCGGCGATGCGGGTGGCGGTGCCGCCGATGTGGAAGGTGCGCATGGTGAGCTGCGTGCCGGGCTCGCCGATGGACTGGGCGGCGATGACGCCCGAGGCCTCGCCCAGCTCCACCATCCGTCCGGTGGCCAGGTTGCGCCCGTAGCAGGCCACGCACACGCCGCGGCGGGACTCGCAGGTGAGCACGGAGCGGATCTTGACCCGCTCGATGCCGGCCGCCTGGATGGCGTTGGCCAGCTCTTCGCTGATCTCCTGATTGACGTCCACGATGGGGTTGCCTTCGTAGTCCTTGATCTTCTGCAGGTTGACGCGGCCCACGATGCGGTCGCGCAGCGGCTCCACCACCTCGCCGGCCTCGACCAGCGAGCCGACTTCGATGCCGTCCACCGTCCCGCAGTCCATCTCGCTGATGATGACGTCCTGGGCGACGTCCACCAGGCGGCGGGTCAGGTAGCCCGAGTCGGCGGTCTTGAGCGCCGTGTCGGCCAAGCCCTTGCGGGCCCCGTGGGTGGAGATGAAGTACTGCAGCACGGTCAGGCCTTCGCGGAAGTTGGAGGTGATGGGGGTTTCGATGATTTCCCCCGAGGGTTTGGCCATCAGCCCGCGCATGCCGGCGAGCTGGCGGATTTGCTGCTTGGAGCCGCGGGAGCCGGAGTCGGCCATGACGTAGATGGGGTTCATCTGGCCGCCGGGCTCGGTCCGTTCCATGCCCTTGAACATGTCGTCGGCCACGCGCTCGGTGACGTCCGACCAGATGGCGATGACCTTGTTGTAGCGCTCGCCGTTGGTGATGGCGCCATCCAGGTACTGCTGCTGGACTTTGAGGACTTCCTTTTCCGCCTGCTCGACCATGGTGACCTTGGTGGTGGGGATGACCAGGTCGTCGATGCCGAGTGAAATCCCGGCCTTGGTGGCGTAGAGGAAGCCGAGCTCCTTGATCTGGTCGAGCATGCGCACGGTCACTTCCAGGCCGAACTGCAGGTGACAGAACTGCACCAGCTGCCCGACGCCTTTCTTCTTCAGCAGGCCGTTCATGAAGGGCAGCCCGGCGGGCAGGTGGTCGTTCAGGATGACCCGCCCGACGGTGGTGTTGATGAACTGGTGCTTGAGAGTGATGGGCTCGGTGTGGAGGATGTCCTGGTCGTCGTAGGCCAGGGTCAAGTCGATGGCCTGGCCGGAGTAGCGCAGGCGGATGGGGGTGAGCAGCTCCACCTCGCCGGCCTCGAGCGCCAGCACCACTTCGTCGGCGCCGGCGAAGGCGCGCCCTTCGCCCTTGGCGCCCGGCTTGGCCCGGGTCAGGTAGTAGAGCCCGAGCACCATGTCCTGCGCCGGCACAGCCAGGGGCGCGCCGTTGGCGGGCGAGAGGATGTTGTTCGAGCTCAACATCAGCACAGAGGCTTCGATCTGCGCCTCCGGCGAGAGCGGGATGTGCACGGCCATCTGGTCGCCGTCGAAATCGGCGTTGAAGGCGGTGCAGACCAGCGGGTGGATGCGGATGGCCTTGCCTTCCACCAGGACTGGCTCAAAGGCCTGGATGCCCAGGCGGTGGAGGGTGGGGGCGCGGTTCAAGAGCACTGGGTGCTCGCGGATGACCTCTTCCAGGATGTCCCAGACAATGGGGTCCTGGGATTCGACCATTTCCTTGGCCTGCTTGATGGTGGTGCAGTGTCCGCCCTGCTCCAGGCGGTGGTAGATGAACGGCTTGAAGAGTTCGAGCGCCATCTTCTTGGGCAGGCCGCACTGGTGGAGCTTGAGCTCCGGCCCGATGACGATGACGGAGCGGCCGGAGTAGTCCACCCGCTTGCCCAGCAGGTTCTGGCGGAAGCGCCCCTGCTTGCCCTTCAGGGTGTCGGAGAGCGACTTGAGCGGGCGGTTGTTGGCCCCGCGCAGCACGCGGCCGCGGCGGCCGTTGTCGAACAGGGCGTCCACCGCCTCCTGCAGCATGCGCTTCTCGTTGCGGATGATGACTTCGGGGGCGCGCAGCTCCATCAGCTTCTTCAGCCGGTTGTTGCGGTTGATGACGCGCCGGTAGAGGTCGTTGAGGTCGGAAGTGGCGAAGCGGCCGCCGTCGAGCGGCACCAGCGGGCGCAGCTCGGGCGGCAACACCGGGATGGCGTCCAAGATCATCCACTCCGGCTTGTTCCCCGACTTGCGGAAGGCGTCCACCACCCGCAGGCGCTTGGCGTAGCGCAGGCGCTTCTGGAGCGAGGGGTCGGTGCGCATCTTCTTGCGCAGCTCGTCGCCCAGCTTGTCGACGTTCACCCGCTTCAGCAGCTCCTTGATGGCCTCGGCCCCCATGCCGACGCGGAAGTCCTGGCCGTATTCCTCGCGGAACTTGCGGAGATCGTCTTCGCCCACGAGCTGGCGCTCTTTGAGCGAAGCCTCACCGGGGTCGAGCACGACGTAGGACTCGAAGTAGAGGATGCGCTCCAGGTCGCGCAGGGTGATGTCGAGCAGCTGGCCGATGCGCGAGGGCACGCCCTTGAAGAACCAGACGTGGCTGACCGGCGAGGCCAGCTCAATGTGCGCCAGGCGCTCGCGGCGGACTTTGGAGAGGGTGACCTCGACGCCGCACTTGTCGCAAATGACGCCGCGGTGCTTCATGCGCTTGTACTTCCCGCAGAGGCATTCCCAGTCGGTGACCGGGCCGAAGATGCGGGCGCAGAAAAGGCCGTCGCGCTCCGGCTTGAAGGTGCGGTAGTTGATGGTCTCGGGCTTGGTCACCTCGCCGTGGCTCCAGGAGCGGATTTTCTCCGGGGAAGCCAGGCTGATGCGGATGCTGTCGAAGTCCACAACCATATTAGCGCGGTCATACGGGCTGCTGCGATACAAGGTGAACCTCCTCTTTCCGAATCCGAAACTCGTTACGGGGTCTCCGTAGTCGGCGGCTTCTGCCGCTTCATCAGCTCCACGTCCAGGCACAGCGACTGGAGCTCGCGGATGAGCACGTTGAACGACTCGGGGACGCCCGGCTCGATGGCCGCCTCCCCTTTGACGATGGCCTCGTAAATCTTGGCCCGGCCGTAAATGTCGTCCGACTTGGCCGTCAGCAGCTCCTGCAGGATGTGGGCGGCGCCGTAGGCTTCGAGCGCCCAGACCTCCATTTCGCCGAAGCGCTGGCCGCCGAACTGCGCCTTGCCGCCCAGGGGCTGCTGGGTGATGAGCGAGTAAGGCCCGATGGAGCGGGCGTGGATCTTGTCGTCCACCAGGTGCGAGAGCTTCATCATGTAGATGTAGCCCACGGTGATCTGCTGGTCGAAGGCCTCGCCGGTCATGCCGTCGTAGAGCGTGGTCTTGCCGTGCGTGGGGAGCTTGGCGGCCTCCAGCAGCCGCTTGATCTCCTGCTCGCGCGCGCCGTCGAAGACGGGCGAGGAGAGCGGGATGCCCTCTCGCCACTCCCCGGCCAGCGCCAGCACTTGCTTGTCCTCCATCTCCTCCAGCATCTTCTTGACCGAGTCGGCCAGGCCGGTGCCCCGGAAGAGGTCCTGGAAGAAGCGGCGGAAACCCTCGCCGCGGGTCTCCTCCGAGAGCAGCTGCCCGATCTTCTGGCCGATCTCCTTCGAGGCCCAGCCCAGGTGGGTTTCGAGAATCTGGCCCACGTTCATGCGCGAGGGCACGCCCAGGGGGTTGAGGACGATTTCGACCGGGGTGCCGTCGGGCAGGTAGGGCATGTCCTCTTCGGGAACGATCTTGGCGATGACGCCCTTGTTGCCGTGGCGCCCGGCCATCTTGTCGCCCACCGAGAGCTTGCGCTTCATGGCGATGAAAGCCTTCACGGTCTTGATGACGCCCGGGGGCAGCTCGTCGCCCTTGCGCAGCTTGGCGATTTTCTCTTCGGTAATCTTGCGCAGCACCTCCACCTGGCGCGTGGTCTTCTCGTCGATGTCGTCAATCTTCTCGAAGACCAGCGCGTCCTTTTCCTTCAGCCGCATGCGCTTGAGGTTGCGGGTGGAGATGCCGGCCAGGACCTCGCGGGTGAGCTCGGTGCCCTTGGTGAGCAGGCGCTTGTTGGTTTTCTCGTCGTGCAGGTCGCTCAAGAGCGCCTGGCCCTTGAGCAGCTCGGCCAGGCGCTTCAGCCGCTCGTCCTTGAGGATGGCGATCTGGTCGTCCAGGTTCTTTTCCAGCTTGGCCACCTGGGCGGCTTCGATCTGCTGGTGGCGCTCGTCCTTCTCCGCGCCCTTGCGGGCGAAGACCTTGACGTCCACCACCACACCCTCGATGCCCGGCGGGCAGTAGAGGGAGGCGTCGCGGACGTCGCCGGCCTTCTCCCCGAAGATGGCGCGCAGCAGCTTCTCCTCCGGGGTGAGCTGGGTCTCGCCTTTGGGCGTGACCTTGCCCACCAGGATGTCGCCCGGCTTGACGGAGGCCCCGATGCGGATGATGCCGCTCTCGTCGAGGTTGCGCAGGAAGCTTTCGCTGACGTTGGGGATGTCGCGGGTGATTTCCTCGGGACCCAGCTTGGTGTCGCGGGCCTCGATGTCGAACTCCTCGATGTGGAGCGAGGTAAAGAGGTCTTCCTTCACCAACCGCTCGCTCACCAGGATGGCGTCTTCGAAGTTGTAGCCGCGCCAGGGCATGAAAGCCACCAGGATGCTCCGGCCCAGGGCCAGCTCGCCGCGCTGGGTGCAGGGGCCGTCGGCCAGCACCTGGCCCTGGCTGACGTGCTGCCCCACCCGCACCACCGGCTTCTGGGTGATGCAGGTGTTCTGGTTGGAGCGCTTGAACTTGATGAGCGGGTAGTGGTCGGCGTGGATGTCGAGCGAGATGGTTCCGACTTCCTGCTCGCCCACGGCGCGCACCAGGATGTGCTCGGAGTCGACGGCTTCGACGATGCCGTCGCGCCGGCAGAGCACCACGGCGCCGGAGTCGCGCGCCGCCACTTTTTCCATCCCGGTGCCGATCAGCGGAGCCTCCGCCCGCAGCAGAGGCACGGCCTGGCGCTGCATGTTCGAGCCCATGAGCGCGCGGTTGGCGTCGTCGTGCTCGAGGAAGGGGATGAGGCTGGCGGCCACGCTGACCAACTGCTTGGGGCTGACGTCGATGTATTCGACCTCGTCCCGCGATTTGAGCACCGTGCTGCCGCCCAGGCGGCAGTTGACGATGTCCGGCTGGATGCGCCCGCGGCCGTCCAGCGGCACGTTGGCCTGGGCGATGACGTAGCGGTCTTCTTCGTAGGCAGTCAGGTAGAAGCAGTAGGGGTCGTACTCGACCCGCCGCCGCGGCGTGAGCTTTTCATTGGCCTCGTCGACTTTTTCCTGCTCGACGTGCTCGCCCACCTTGAAGTCGGTGTCGCCGGCGCTGACGATGGTGACATAGTCAAGCACGCGGCCGTTCTTGACCTTGCGGTAGGGCGACTCGATGAAGCCGAGCTCGTTGATGCGGGCGTAGCAGGAGAGCGAGCTGATCAGCCCGATGTTCGGCCCTTCCGGGGTCTCGATGGGGCAGATGCGCCCGTAGTGGGTGGGGTGGACGTCGCGGACTTCGAAGCCGGCGCGCTCGCGCGAGAGCCCGCCCGGCCCCAGGGCCGAGAGGCGCCGCTTGTGGGTGATCTCGGAGAGCGGGTTGGTCTCGTCCATGAACTGGGAGAGCTGGGAGCTGCCGAAGAACTCGCGGATGGCCGCCATCACCGGCTTGGCGTTCACCAGGTCGTGCGGCATGGCGGTGGCGATTTCCTGGTAGACCGACATCTTCT
>MEKM01000088.1 GCA_001766965.1 Acidobacteria bacterium RIFCSPHIGHO2_01_FULL_67_28
CAAAGCGCCAGCTGGCTCCCGCGTGAGCCGAGGATGAGGGGGGAGCGCATACTCGGCGCGGCTCAGTCCTTGAGCTGGAAGGTGCGGCGGATGAACTCGATGAACTTCAGCCCGTCGGGCTCCTGGGGCAGACGCTTCAGTTGCGTGAGCTGGAGGTGCAGGATCTTGTTCACCAGCGCGCGCGACATTTCTTCGACAGCGGCGCGCTGCTCCGGCGTCAGCGTCCCGAGGCGCGCCCGCTCGAGCTCCTGCTGGCGCAAGGCGTGGAGTTTCTCCTGGAGAGCGACGATGGTGGGGGCGAGCTCCAGGCGCTTCAGGCGGGCGAGCAGCCGGTCCACTTCGCGCTCGACGATGTCCTCGGCCCGCACCGCTTCCTGCTGGCGCACGCGCCGGTTGGCCGCCACCACCTGTTCCAGGTCGTCGATGTTGTAGACGAAGATGTTGTCCAGGCTGTTGAGCTCGGGGTCGATGTCCCGCGGCACGGCGATGTCAATGAAGAACATCGGCCGGTTCCTGCGCTCGGCCAGGAAGCGGACGCCATCCTCCTTCTTGATGATGTAGTGCGGGCAGCCGGTGGAGCTGATGACGATGTCGGCGCGGGCCACGTGGTTCAGCAGGTCGTCGAACTGGATGGCGCGGCCGCCCCACTGCGTCGCCAGCTCCTGGGCGCGCGCGTACGTGCGGTTGGTGACGAAGATGGCCTGGGCGCCGCTGTGCAGCAGGTGCCGCGCCGCCAGCTCGCTCATCTTGCCGGCGCCGATGACAAAAACGTTCCTGCCCTCCAGGCTCCCGAAAATCTTGCGCGCCAGCTCCACCGCGGCGTAGCTGACCGAGACGGCGGAGGCGGCGATGCCGGTTTCGCTGCGGACTTTCTTGGCGACGGCGAAGGCGTGGGTGAGGACTTCGTCGAGCACGCTGCCGACTGTGCCCACGGCGCGGGCGGTGGCGTAGGCGGCCTTCAGCTGGCCGAGCACCTGCGGCTCGCCCAGGACCATGGAGTCAAGGCTGGCGGCCACGCGGAAGACGTGACGCACGGCGTCGCGCTGGCTGTGGTGGTAGAGGTACGACTGGAAGCTCTCCGGAGCGACGCGGCGCGTCGTGGCCAGAAAATCGGCGAGCAGGGGCAAGGCCTCGAGGCCGTCCTCGAGCCGCGCCAGCACCTCGACGCGGTTGCAGGTCGAAAAGATCAGGGCTTCGCCCACTCCGGGCCGCTCCCGCAGGGCGTGCAGGGCCGGGGGGATGTCTTTCTCGGGGAAGTGCAGCCGCTCGCGCACTTCGACCGGCGCGGTGTGATGGCTCAATCCGATGAGGCTCAACTGCATCGCTCAATGCCCCAGAAAAGCGTGGTGGGCGCTCAAGTAATTGGCGCTCCAGCTTGCGAGCGCCATCACCATCCCCAGGATGGCCAGGACCGCCGCCCGGCGCCCGCGCCAGCCGGCGCTCACCCGCGAGATCACCAGCAGCAGGTAGATGAACCACAGCACGAAGGACAGAGCCACCTTGGGGTCGCGGATCCAGTCCGGCCCCCAAGCGCCCGAGGCGCCCACGGCGCCGATGAGCAGGCCCAGGGTGATGAACGGAAAGCCGACCGTCAGCGCCCTTGCGCCCAGGCGGTCTATGGTGTCGAGCGGCGGCAGGCGGTAGTAGAAGGCGTGGGGCTGGTGGCGCTTGAGCTCGCGCTCCTGGATGAGGTACATCACGCCGGCGAGGCAGGCCAGGATGAGCGCCGCGTAGCCGACCAGCGCGAAGGAAACGTGCACCGGCACCCAGCTGGCCTTGACCAGCGGCGACACCGGCACCGCCGGCCGCTGGCTCAAGGCCGAGGCCAGCGTCATCACAAAAACAACGGGGAAGGCGAAGACCGAAAGCGAGGTCATCTCGTAGGCCCAGTAGACAACGAGGAAGCCGAGCGTGAGGAGGAAGGCGAAGAGCGAGGTGGCCTCGGAGATGTTCGTCACCGGAAACCGCCCCAACGCCAGCCCGTGCTCGACCAGCGCGACGAAGTGGAAGATGAATCCCAGCCCGAAGGCCAGCAGGGCGCTGCGGAACCACGCCTGCCGCCGCCGCGCCACCGTCAGCAGCGCGTGCGCCAGCCCCAGGGAATAAAATCCCAGGGCCACCCAGAGCCAGAGTGAACTCATCCGTTCGGCCTTCCTTCAGGGGGCTGCCCGTTCACGGTGAACCCGTTCAGGGTGAACCCGAGGCGCGGCGAAACCTCATTATAGCACCGGCCGGCGCCTGCCTGCCGCAAGCAGGGCGGACAGGCCCGTGCGCGCCGCGGGCGGCTGTGCTAAGATGCCCTCCGGCGGCGGGCAGGCCGGCGTACACGCCCGGGAGGCAGCGAGCGGATGGCGGCGAAAAAACGCGTGCTAAGCGGCATGCGTCCCACCGGCCGCCTCCATCTCGGCCACCTAGTCGGTGCCCTCGAAAACTGGATCAAGCTCCAAGAGCAGTACCAGTGCTTCTTTTTCGTCGCCGACTGGCACGCGCTTACGACCGACTACGCCGACACCAGCCAGATCACGGACAACACGCTGCAGATGGCGATGGACTGGCTGGCCTGCGGGCTCGACCCCGCCAAGGCCACGCTCTTCATCCAGTCGCACGTGCCCGAGCACGCCGAGCTGCACCTCTTGTTCTCCATGGTCACCCCGCTCGGCTGGCTCGAGCGCGTCCCGAGCTACAAGGAGCAGCGCGAGCAGATCCGCGACCGCGACCTCGGCACTTACGGCTTCCTCGGCTACCCGCTCCTGCAATCGGCCGACATCCTCATCTACAAAGCGCACTTCGTGCCGGTCGGCGAAGACCAGGTGGCCCACGTCGAGCTCACCCGCGAAGTCGCCCGCCGCTTTAACTCGATGTATCCGCCCGCCGTGCCGCGCGGTCGCCGGGTCTTCCCCGAGCCGGGCGCCTTGCTGACGCCGACGCCCAAGCTCCCGGGGCTCGACGGCCGCAAGATGTCGAAAAGCTACGGCAACACGATTGATCTGGGCGAAGAGCCGGAGAGCATCCGGCAGAAGGTCGCCGGGATGCTCACCGACCCCCAGCGGGTGCGGCGGAACGACCCGGGCCGGCCGGAGATCTGCCCGGTCTTCGGCTTCCACCGGCGTTATTCGCCGCAGCCGGTTGTCGAGCGGGTGGATCGCGAGTGCCGCACCGCCGGCATCGGCTGCGTGGACTGCAAGGGGCTGATGCTCGAGCACCTCCTGCCCGTGCTCGCGCCCATCCGCGAGCGGCGGCGACAGTACGAGGCCAGGCCGCAGGCGGCCTGGGAGATTCTCGTCGAAGGCTCGAAGAAGGCTCGGCGCGCGGCGCGGCGCACGCTCGAGCAGGTGCGCGAGGCCATGCACCTCAAGTTCGACTGGGAGCGCAAGCGCCCCGCCGCCAGGGCCGGGCGCAAACCGTGAGCTCCGCCGGGGGAGCCGGCGAGAACATCGTGGAAACCCACCCCAGCCTGCACCTCGACGCCTACGAGGGCCCGCTCGACCTGCTGCTCGACCTCATCCGCCGCCAGCAGATCGACATCTTCAACATCCCCATCGCTCAAATCACCCAGCAGTACCTCGACCACCTGCACAAGATGGAGCAGCTGAACGTCGAAATCGCCGGCGACTTCATCCTGATGGCGGCCACGCTCATCTACATCAAGTCGAAGCTGCTTCTGCCGCCCGACCCCACGGCCTCGCCCGAGGAGGCGCTCGACCCGCGCGTCGACTTAGTACAAAGATTGCTCGAGCACGAGAAGTTCAAGAACGCCGCGCAGATGCTGCAGCAGAAGCAGATGCTCGAGCAGGCCACCTGGTCGAAGCCCGACGCCGCCTTCGCCGGGGAAGAGGGCGAGCTGGTGGTGACGCTGTGGGATCTGGCCAAGGTTTTCCGCGAAGTGCTGGCGCGGCCGCCCGAGCCGCCCTCGCTCGAGATTCATCGGGAAGAAATCACCGTGGCCGAGATGATGGACGAGGTGCGGCAGCTCTTGCGCGGGACCGACGCTCCCGTGGCGCTGGTCGACCTCTGCCGGCGCCACCCCACGCGGCGCGGCCTGATCGCGCTCTTCCTGGCGCTGCTTGAGCTCGTGCGCCTCGAGGCCGTCATCGCCGTGCAAAGCGAGTTGTTCGGGCCGATCTCCTTGCGCAAGCACAAGCTCTTCGACGTGGTGTTCGCCGGCGAGGCCGCCACCGAAATCGACGAGCAGTACAATTAGCTGATGGACCGCGACGCCCTCAAAGCCCAGCTCGAAGCCATCATTTACGTCTCGGAAGAGCCGGTGACGCTGGGGCAGCTCGAGAAAGCCCTCCCGGAGGTGACCCGCGAGGAGTTGCGGGCGGCGCTGGAGGAGCTGGTCGCGGCCGGCCGCACGCCCGCCCGCGGCCTCGAAATCCGTCAGGTGGCCGGCGGTTACCGGATGTACACCAAGACCGAGCACCACGAGGCGGTGCGCAAGTTCGTCCGCAGCCAGAAGCCGCCGTTGCGGCTGTCGCTGCCGGCGCTCGAGACGCTGGCCGTCATCGCCTACAAGCAGCCGGTGACGCAGCCGGAGATCAAGGCCATCCGCGGCGTGGACCCCGAGAGCGCCCTGGCCACGCTGCTCGAAAAAGGCTTGGTAGTCACCGCCGGGCGCAAGGAGGCCGTCGGCCGGCCTATCCTCTACCGCACCTCGAAGGAGTTCCTGCTGCGCTTCGGGTTGAAAGATGTGGGGGAGCTTCCCACGCTCGAGGAGTTCGAAGAGCTGGCGCGGGCTTCACTGGGGGAGCCCGAGACGTCGCCGGCCGGAGAGCCGCCGTCGGAAGGCAGCGCGGAGCAGACGGAAGCCGAGGCGGGCAATGCCTGAACGCCTGCAAAAACTTCTGGCGCGCGCCGGCATCGCTTCCCGCCGCACCGCCGAAGACTTGATTCGCGCCGGCGCCGTGCGCGTCAACGGCCGCGTGGCCCGTCTGGGAGAGAAGGCCGACCCGGAGCGGGACCGCATCGAGCTCGAGGGACGTCTGCTGCGCTTTCCCCAGCGGCACGTTTACTTTCTGCTCAACAAGCCCCGCAACACCGTTTGCACCGCGTCCGACCCCCGGGGCCGGCCCACGGTCTTCCACTTGCTGAAAGGAGTCCGGCAACGAGTCTTCACCGTCGGCCGCCTGCCCTATGAGGTGGAGGGCTTGCTGGTCGTGACGAGCGACGGGGCGTTTGCCGACCGGCTGCTGCGCGGGCGCCTGCCGCAGACCTATCATGTCAAGATCAAGGGAAGTTTGAGCGAGAGCGAAGCGGCCGCGCTCGAGAAAGCCGCCGCGCGCCGCCAGGAGGAGCCGCTGGGCTGGCGGAAGGTGAAGCCGGGAGCCAATCCGTGGTATGAAGTCACCGAGGTCGAGCCCCGCGAAGACTGGCTGCGGACGGCGTTTTTCCGGCTCGGCCATCCGGTCGAGAAAGTCAAGCGGGTGGCGTTCGGCTCGCTGCGCGACCCGGCGCTCGGGCTCGGGCGTTTCCGGGAGCTGAAGGCCGCCGAAGTGGAACGGTTGCTCTACGAAGCCGCGCCGGCGGCGCGCCTGCGGCAGCGCCGCGCGGGTTGAGCCGCAGGGGTTCTGGAGCGGAGGCAATGACAACGAAAAAGTTTCCCCGGCTGGTGCCCCCGCGCGTGGCCGGCCTGCCTCTTTACGTCCCCGGCAAGCCCATCGAGGAGGTGGAGCGGGAGCTCGGCATCTCCGCCATCAAGCTGGCTTCGAACGAGAACGCCCTGGGCCCGTCGCCGAAGGCCATCGAAGCGGTGGCGCGCTGCCTGGCGCAATCGAACCGCTACCCGGATGCGGGCGGCTTCTATCTGCGCGAGAAACTGGCGGCGCGCCTCGGGGTGGAGATGGACCAGATTGTGCTCGGCGCCGGCTCGACCGAGCTCATTCAGCTCCTCTGCCACATCTACATCCAGCCGGGCGACGTGGGGCTGACTTCCGAAGGCACCTTCGTGATGTTCCCGCTGGCGGTGCGCGCTGCCGGCGGCACGGTTGTTCAGGCGCCGCTCAAGGACTACGCCTACGACCTGGACGCGTTGGCGGCGCGGCTGGATGAGTCGGTGCGTGTCGTGTACCTCGCCAACCCCAACAACCCCACCGGAACGATGTTCACCGCCGCCGAGACCGATCGCTTCCTTGCGCGCGTGCCGGAAAACGTGCTCGTGATTCTCGACGAAGCCTACTGCGACTACGTCGAGCGGCCCGACTACAGCCATTCACTCGACACCGTGCGCGCGGGGCGCTACCTCATTGTGCTGCGCACGTTCTCGAAAGCGTACGGCCTGGCGGGCCTGCGCGTGGGCTACGGCATCGGTCATCCGGAGATTGTGGGCGCGGTCAATCAGATGCGCTCGCCCTTCAACGTCTCGACTCTGGCGCTGGCGGCGGCGGAAGCGGCGCTCGAAGACGCCGAGCACATCCGCCGCTCGGTCGAATCGAACCGCCGCGGGCTCGCCTATTTCGCGCGCGAGCTGCCGCGGCTGGGACTGCGCACGGCGCCGTCCGTCGCCAACTTCGTCTACTGCGAGACCGGGCGCGAGGCCAAGGAAGACTTCAAGGCGCTCCTGCAGATGGGCGTCATCGTGCGCCCCATGGGTTTCATGGGGATGCCGCAGGGCTTGCGCATCACCGTGGGCACGGAGGAGGAGAACCGTCGCGTCGTCGAAGCCCTGGCGCGGCTCCAGGAGAGCGCCGCCGGCGCCCGGCAGCACGCCCGACTCGGGCGCGCGGGTTCCTAGACCGATGAGCGACCCCATCCGCGAGCTGCTTGCCCGCAGCAAGGTCATCGCCGTCGTGGGTCTTTCTT
>MEKM01000089.1 GCA_001766965.1 Acidobacteria bacterium RIFCSPHIGHO2_01_FULL_67_28
CCGCGGCTGTCGTACAAGACCAAGCGCAAGCTCTACTTCAGCATCCCGGCGGCCTACGAGCTCATCGGCGCGCACGCGGGCGCCACCGAGGCCGCCCACGAGAAAATCCTCGGCCATTGCTTCGACCAGTACGCCATCCCTCTCCAGGGGCAGTCGGACGTGCTCATCAGCGGCATCACCTTCGTCTCGCCCTACAACGTCAACTCCATCATGAACCCGGTGCTGGTGCAGGTGATGGGGCTTGGCTACTTCTTCAACTTCTACCGGGGGATGCCGGTGGTGAAAAAGAACGGCGTCCTCATCCTCACCCACCCCTGCTACGACGAGTTCGACCCCGTCTTCCATCCCTCGTACATCGAGTTCTTCAACCGCGTGCTGACCGAGACGCGCGACTCCCTGGTGATGCAGAAGAAGTACGAAGAGGAGTTCGCTCGCGACCCCGCCTACATCAAGATGTACCGCGAAGGGAACGCCTACCACGGCGTCCACCCCTTCTACATGTGGTACTGGGGCGAGAACGGCCGGGCGCACCTCGGCAAGGTCATCGTGGTGGGCGCGAACAACGCCCGCGTCCCTGCCATCCTCGGATGGGACACGGCGCGGACGATGGACGAGGCGCTGGAGATGGCCGCCTCGCACGTCGGCCGCCAGCCGAGCATCACGCTGATGCATTTCCCGCCCATCCTCCTAGCCGACGTCAGCGGCACGCCGGAAACGATTCCGGCCCGAACCCCGGTGGTGGCGGAAGTGGGGGCGCGATGAATCACCTCGACCCCTGGCGCTGGAACCCGGTGCGCGGCGAGTACGAGCCCGCGCGGCCCGCGGAAGCCCGCGGCCGCGGAGAAATCTCCGGCATCGATTCCTTCAGCCGCAGCACGGTCTTCCTGCTCGGGGCCACCGGCTTCGTGGGCAAGGTGCTGCTGGCAATGATGCTCGACCGCTTCCCGGAGCTGCGCCGGCTGGTGATCCTGGTGCGGCGGAAGAAAGCGGCCTCGGGCGAGCAACGCTTCTACGCGGAGGTGCTCCCCTCGCCGCCGCTGCGGCCGGCGGTGGAAAAGCTCGGGCTGGAGCACATCCGCCAGCGGGTGAACATCGTCGAGGGCGACTTGAGCGAACCCTTCTGCGGGCTGAAGGCGGAGCAGCTGGCCGGGCTCGAGGGGCAGGTGGACGTGGTGGTGAACACGGCCGGGCTGGTGGAGTTCGACCCGCCGCTCAACGACTCCCTGGTCACCAACGTCTACGGCATCCAGAACCTGATCGAGCTGGTCAGGCTGCTGCGCTCGCGGCTGGTCCACATCTCCACCTGCTACGTGGCCGGGAAGAAGAACGGGCGCATCGCCGAGGACACGCCCATCGTCGGCTACTACCCGAACCGGCGCGGGCCGGAGGACGCGAGCTTCAGCGTTCCGGGAGAGCTGGCCTGGTGCGAGAAGTTCATCCGCGAGGCCCGCGGCGAAGAGACGCCGGGGCAGATCCGCTTGAGCCGCGAGGTGCGCGAAGAGCTGCGCCGCGGCGGGATGGAGCGCGCCAACCACTGGGGCTGGATCAACACCTACACCTACACCAAGTCGATGGGCGAGCAGCTCATCGCCTCCACTCCCGGCCTGCGCTACTGCATCGTGCGCCCGGCCATTGTCGAGTCGGCGATGCGTTTTCCCTTCCCCGGCTGGAATGAGGGCTTGACCACGTCCGCCCCGCTCGTGCTGATGGGCGGCGAAGGCGTCAAGAGCTGGCCGGTGCGGCGCGACGGCCCGCTGGAGATTATTCCCGTGGACCTGGCCGCCGCCGGCATCCTCATCGCCACCGCCGCTACCCTCGGCGGCCGGAACCAGCCCGTCTACCACCTGGCCACCGCCAACGACAACCCGGTGATGCTGCCGCGCCTGGTGGCGTTCCTCGGCATGAACGCCCGCTACAAGCACAAGCGCAAGAAAACCGGCACCCGGCTGGGGAACTTGTGGAAGACGTACGTGGAGGCGCAGGTGGTGACGGTCGAACAGCTCGAGGCGCGGCGAGTGCGGCTGCACCGCGGGCTGGACGTCTACCACGCCTTCCTCAACCTGTTGAAATCGCTGCTGGGCCCGCGGCTCGTCGACCCCTACCTGCGCAGCCTGCGCGCCACCCGCCGCGCCATCCGCCAGCAGGAGCAGACGCTCGACCAGTTCCTGCCCTTCATGATTCACAACAGCTTCATCTTCGAGACCGGACACATCCGCCAGGCCTACGAGAGGCTCACCGACGCCGACCGCGCCCGGCTGCTCTGGGACCCGGAGAATATCGATTGGGCGGACTACTGGGTGAACGTCCACACCAAGGGCATCGAGAAGTGGATCCGGCCGGTGTTCGTCAAGCCCGGCAAGCCTGCCGAGACCGTGCCCTTCTGACCCGATGCGCAAGGTTCTTGTCACCGGCGCCACCGGATTCCTCGGGCGCCACCTGGTCGAAAAGCTCCTCGCCGCAAAGCAGCGCGTCCGGCTGCTCTGCCGCCGCGGCGCCGATTGGCGCGGCGACCCCAGCGTCGAGATTGTCGAAGGCGACATCCTCGACCCGCACGCCGTGGGACGGGCCGTGGCCGGCGTCGAAGGCGTCTTTCATCTCGCCGGACGCGTCAGCCGCGACCCGGCCGACGCCGCCGCGCTCTACGACCTCCACGTCCGCGGCACGCGGAACGTCTGCGAGGCGGCGCTGGCGCAGGGCCGGTCGCGGGTGGTGCTCGCCTCCTCCTCGGGCACCATCGCCGCCAGCCGCACTCCGGTGCTGCACACGGAAGAGGCGCCCTACATCGTCGAGCTCGCCGGCCGCTGGCCGTACTACTTGAGCAAGATCTACCAGGAGAAGATCGCCCTAGCCTACCATCAGCACCACCAGCTTCCTGTAGTCGTCCTCAACCCCAGCCTGCTGCTCGGGCCCGGCGATGAGCGACTTTCTTCGATCGGCGACGTCCTCCTCTTCCTTCAGGGCCACTTCCTCAACATCCCGAGCGGCGGGCTGAACTTCGTGGACGCGCGCGACACCGCCGCGGCGATGGTCCAGGCGATGGAGAAAGGCGTTCCCGGGCAGCGCTACTTGATTGGCGGACACAACATGACCATCCGCGAATTCTTCGCGCTGTTGGAGCGCGTTTCGGGCGTCCGCGGGCCGCGGTGGGAGTTGCCGGAGAGCTGGTCGCGGGGCGGCGCCGCGCTCCTCGGTTGGTTCTACAGGATGGCGGGCAGCCGCTATCCGGTGGAAGATGAAACCATTGAGATGGGTTATCGTTTCTGGTACTGCGACAGCCGCCGGGCCAGGCAGGAGTTGGGATTCGACCCGCGGCCCGCCGAAGAGACCTTGCGCGACACCATCGCCTACCTGCGCCGGCGCCCGGGGTTGCTCGCCCCATGATCGCCGCCATCGTCAACCCGCGGGCGGCCGACCGGCGGGCCGAGCGCCGCTGGCCCGAGCTGCGCCCGCAGATGGAGGCTGTCCTGGGCGCGCTTGAGGTTTACCAGACCACGGCGCCGGGGCATGCCATCGAGCTGACGCGCAAGGCGCTCGGGCAGGGCGCGCGCACCGTCATCGCCGTGGGCGGCGACGGCACGGTGAGCGAAGTGGTGAACGGTTTCTTCGACGGCACCCAGCCCGTCGCCGCCGGCGTGGTCCTCGGCATCATTCCCCTGGGGACCGGCTCCGACCTGTGCCGCACGCTGGGGCTGCCGCTGGAGGAGCGCGCTGCCCTGGAAGTCATCCGCCGGGGCGCCACGCGACGGATTGACCTCGAGAGCGCCCGCTTCGAGACGCTCGAGGGCCGGCCCGGCCAGCGCCTCGGCGTCAACATCACGAGCTTCGGGATGGGCGGGCTGGTGGCGGCTCGCGCCAACCGCGCCTCGAAGTGGCTCGGAGGCAAGGCGCTCTTCCAGTGGACGACGCTGCGCACCGCGCTCACCTTCCGCGGCAACACCGTCCGGCTGCGCCTGGACGGGCGCGAGCTGCCGCCGGTGAAGATCACCAACGTCGCCGTGGGCAATGCCCAGTTCCACGGCGCCGGGATGTGGGCCTGTCCGCGGGCGGTGGTGGACGACGGCCTGCTGGATGTGACCGTGTTCCGCTATTTGAGCCTGCTCGAAATCGTCGGCGCCTTCCCCCGGCTCTACAACGGGAAGATTTACGAGCATCCCAAGGTGGAGTTCCACCGCGCCCGGCGGGTGGAAGCGACCGCAGAGGAGCCGGCCTACCTCGAAGTGGATGGAGAACCGGTGGGGCGCCTGCCGCTCGAAATCACCGTTCTGCCGCAGGCGCTGACCGTCTGCGTGCCCGCCTAGGCTTTCTTCCCGAAGAGAACTTCCCGCAGGTTTGACGTGTGCCGCAAAACGACGAAGACGAACGCCGCGCCGGCAAACGCGCCTTCCTCCCATCCCCGCAGGGCCACGATGGCGGCGGCCATCAGGCCGAGCATGATGAGTGAAGCGACGGCGCCTTCCTGCTTCCAGCCGAGCTTCCGCCCGAGGAAACGGAAGAGGAAGTAAGAGGGCGAGCAGGCCAGCGCAGTCCACGGTTGGAGATAGAGGAAGACGCCGGTGGTGGTGGCCACGCCCTTGCCGCCCCGGAAACGCAGCCAGGGCGTGAAGCAGTGGCCCACCACGGCGGCCAGCCCGAGCCCCCACAGCACCGCCGCGCTATCGCCGGGCGGCCGCGCCAGCAGCGCCAGCGCCGCCGTCCCTTTGAAGAGGTCGCCCACCAGCGCGACCAGGGCGCGCTTCTTGGTCGAGACCCGCAGGACGTTATTGAAGCCGGGGTTGCGCGAGCCGACCGAGGTGATGTCGACGCCCGTCCCCCACATCGCCACCACGGCGAACGGGATCGAGCCGACGAGGAAACAAAGCAGGAGGCGCAGCGCTACAAAGAGGTCCATAGAAAAAACCGCAGCCTCTATTTACCACAGCAGGCGCGCTGTGGACAGAGGCTGCGGTTTGTGAGGGCGACGGCTATTTCTTCGGGTACTTGGGCCGCGGCGGCGGCGGCTGGTAGCTCTTCAGGCCGTCGAGCACGAGCTCGATGGCCTTCTCGAGCTGCGGGTCGCGCCCCTTGACCACGAGGTCCGGCCGGTCCTCCACCTTGTAATCCGGGGCGACGCCGTAGTTCTCGACCACCCACTCGCCGCCGTTGTCGGTGGACCAGAAGGCGAACTCCGGCGCGGTGACGAACCCGCCGTCCATCAGCGGCACCTGCCGGGAGATGCCGATGAGCCCGCCCCAGGTGCGCGTGCCGACGAGCGGGCCGATCTTCTCCCGCTTGAAGAACCAGGGGAAGGCGTCGCCGCCCGAGCCGGCGTGCTCGTTGATGAGCATCACCTTGGGCCCGTAGATGGCCAGCGGCGGCCAGGGGATGTCCTTGCCCTCGCGCGGCGAAACCAGGCTCAAGAGCTGCCGCTTCAGCTTTTCGGTGTAGAAGTCGGGGATCATTCCGCCGGAGTTGTAGCGCTCGTCGATGATGAACCCCTGCTTGCCGATCTGCGCCGTCAGGTACTTGTCGAACTGGATGAGCCCGCCGATGCTGGTGTCGGGGACGTGCATGTAGCCGACGCGGCCGCCGGTGGCCTGCTCGACCTTGCGGCGGGTGGTTTCGACGAAATCGAGGTAGCGCAGGAAGTTCTCGCTGGCGACCGGCTTGACGCTGATCTCCCACGCCCCCTCGGGGCTCGGCTTGTCGTTCACCTTCAGGGTCACCACCTTGGCCGCCAGGTTCTGGAAGGCGGCGTAAGGGCTCTCCGGCGCGCGCACCGGGTGGCCGTTCACCGCGATCAGGTAGTTCCCTTCCTTCACCTTCAGGCCGGGCTCGGTGAGCGGGGAGCGCGTGTTGTCGCTCCAGTTCTCGCCGTTGTAGATTTTGGCGAAGCGGTAGAAGCCGCCCTCGGCGGCGTAGTCCACTCCGAGCAACCCCACCCCTACCTGCTTGCGGTCCGGCATCTCGCCTCCGCCCACGT
>MEKM01000090.1 GCA_001766965.1 Acidobacteria bacterium RIFCSPHIGHO2_01_FULL_67_28
CGCGGAGTAGGAGGGCCGGCGGAGGCGGGCGTAGACAAAGTCGGCGGTGACGATGTCGGGCGGGCTGTCCTTGTCGGTTTCGGCCAGGCAGAGCGCGGCGCCGTGGCGGCGGAGCAGGGAGTAGGTCTCGTCGGTGTGCCAGGAGGGATGCCGGACCTCGAGGGCGAAGCGGAAGGCCCGCGGGCGAAGCTGGAGGAAGTCTTCGAGCAGCGCGGCATCGGCGCGGAAAGTGGGCGGCAGCTGGAAAAGGATCGGCCCCAGCAGCTCCCGCCGGGCGAGCACGGAGGCCGTTTCCAGGAAGCGGCGCAAGGTCTCCCTGCAGTCCCGCAGCTGCTGGATGTGCGTGATCTTCTGGTTGGCTTTGAGGACGAAGTGAAAGCCCAACGGGACGCTCTCCGCCCACGCCTCCAGTACCTTTTCGGTCGGGATGCGGTAGAAGGTGTGGTTGATCTCTACGGTTCGTAGTTGCTGGCCGTAGAAGCCGAGCATCTCGCGGTCGGGAAGCTTCTCGGGGTAGAAACTCCCCTTCCACTCCTTGTAGGCGTACCCCGAAGTGCCCCCGCGCAACTCGGCCATGGCTTGTTTGCCCTGCTTGAGTTTATCGCCACGGGGGAGCTAAAGGAAGGAGCCTGTTCCCATTTCGGGAAGAGGACCGTGACACTCTTCCTACTGCTGACCCGACCTTCATCCTATTGTCAAATTTTTCAATGGCTTATACACTAGGAGGGTGGTCACAGGCATGCAACTGGAAGAGAAGGCGATGCAAGCGGCTGCCCCCAGCACGGTCAAGAGCGCGGCCAAGAAGCTCTTGGTGGCGGAGAGCGATCCACAAATCGGTCAGACAATCGTGGACTTGCTCACCCGCCTGGGCTTCGAAGTCATCCTGGTGCGCGAGGCGCGCGATGCCCTGCGCAAGGCGTTGAGCGACAGCCCGGACGCGATCCTCTTGGACAGCGCCTTGATGGCAACCGGGGGAATGGATGTCTGCGCCATGCTGCGCGCCCACAAGGACACCAAGGGCATCCCGCTGGGCTTCCTCACGGGGGATCCGGGAAGCGAGAAGGCCGCCCAGCAGGCGGGTGCGCTGTTGCTGATTCCCAAGCCCTTCAAGCCGGAGCAGTTGATCAGCTCGGTCGGCCTGCTCGTCTCCGCCCGCCGGCGGAAACCCGCCGCCTAAGCGCTCCCTATTTCTTGAAAAGGTTTTCGAAGGCGCGCCGGGCGTTGTCCGGGCGCAGGGCGCCGGGCGAGGTTTCGCGCTCGACCGACACGCGCAGCGCGTAGAGCGGGCAGTTGTTCCGGGTGTCCTTGCTGGCGATGCGCTCGGGAATGGCCTGCGTGCACTCGAAGCGGGCGGCCACGTCGAAGTGCGCGCACTGCTTGCAGGAGTGCAGCTCGAAGCCGCACTTGGGGCACTGGCCAAAGGCGTCGATGGAAGGCGGCAGCACCGTGCCGCACTGGGCGCAGCGCGACAGGCTGCGCCGGCCGGGCATCTGCGGGGTCTTGGGCCCGAGCTGTTCGCGGGGAGCGCGAGGCGCCTCTCTCTTTTCCCGCTTCTCCCGCTGCTCGCTGTCCTGGTAGCCCGGTTGCCGGTATTTCCTCACACCTTGGCCTCCTGGAGGTCTTGCGCCGGTAGGAGTCTAACCCAAGTCAGGCCCGGCCGCTCACTAGCTTTTTCCCAGCAAGTGGCGCAGCGCCCCTTCGAGCTCCGGGGCGCGGAAGCGGTAGCCCGAACTGACGAGCTTGGTCGGCTCGACACGCGTGCTGGCCAGTAGGAGCTCATCAGCCATCTCGCCGAAGGCGAGTCGCGCGGCGAAGGCCGGCAGGGGAAACAGCGTCGGCCGCCCCAGCACTCGACCCAGCGTCTTCGTGAACTCGAGGTTGGTCACCGACCGGGGCGCCACCGCGTTCACCGGCCCGCGCAGCGACTCGTTTGTGAGCGCGTGGTGGATGGCGCCGGTGAGGTCCTCGATCGCGATCCAGCTCATGTACTGTTTCCCGTTGCCGATCCGGCCGCCCAGGCCAAGCTTGAAGGGCGTCAGCATCCGGGCCAGCGCGCCGCCCGCCGGGCTCAAGACCACGCCGATGCGTAGCTGCACGACGCGGATCCCTTTCTCCGCCGCCGGGCGCGCCGCCGCTTCCCACTCGCGGCACACCTCGGCCAGGAAGCCCGCGCCCGACGGGCTGTCTTCGCGCAGGACCTCGTCGCCGCGGTTGCCGTAGTAGCCGATGGCCGAGGCGCAGACGAGGGTCTTCGGCGGCTGCTTCAGCCCCGCCAGCGCCTCTGCCAGCAGGCGCGTCCCTTGCACGCGGCTCGAGCGGATGCGGGCTTTCTTCGCGGCGGTCCAGCGCCCGGTGATGCGCTCGCCGGCCAGGTGGACGACCGCGTCGAGCCCTTCCAGTTTCGCGGCTTCAATCGTTCCCGCTTGCGGGTCCCACGGCACTTCAACTACCCCGGGCTTCAGCCGGCCGCGCACCAGGCGGACGACCTCGTGGCCGCCGCTGGCGAGGAAGGGAACCAGGGCCGAGCCCACCAGCCCGGTCGATCCCGTAACCAACACTTTCATGGCTGCACCCCCTCGGACTTTCCTGGCCGATACTCTTCCTTACGCTGGCGGGGCCACTAGGGTCGGATGAACGAGGCTGGCTCCCCGGGCAGGACTCGCTTGTCCTGAGCAAGCCTGCCGCAGGCAGGCGCGTCGAAGGAAACCTGCAACCCTTCGGTCAGAAAAAGAGCTGGCTCCCCGGGCAGGATTCGAACCTGCAACCCTTCGGTTAACAGCCGAATGCTCTACCATTGAGCTACCGGGGAGCGGGCCGAGCTGATTCTAGCACCAGCTTCCCGTGGCGTAAACGAGGGGGAAAACGCCGGCCAACGGCGTGCCATGCGTATTGAGCATCGGGCATTGGGATATTGAAGCCCGAAGCCCGAAGTTCGTTGCACGAAGAACGGTGCCTAGAACAAGCCGGATTGCGACGCAGCCTGTGATTCCCCGTGCCGTTCGCCGCGTTTCAACTGCTCGACGAAGTGGTCTGCTTCCCGGGTGGGCTTGGGGATGCGGGTGCCGTCGGTGCAGGCCAGGGCCAGCTCGACCGCCGCCTCCAAGTCAACGCGGTGGCCGATAGATATGTAGATGGGCTGGACGCCGGCGCGCGTGCGCAGGACGGCTCCGATGGTTTCCCCGCTGTCGACGAGCGGCGTCCAGGCCCCGACGCGGTCGGGAGGCTCCTGGTAGTCGCCGATGAGCAGCGACTTGGCCACGCCGACGCCGGGCTTGTCGAAGATAACCGACAAGTGGCAAGCCAGCCCGAAGCGGCGCGGGTGCGAGTAGCCGTGGGCGTCGAAGAGCAGCAGGTCGGGCTCGGTGCGGAGCTTGGCGAAAGCGTCGAGCAGGGCCGGTCCTTCGCGAAACACCAGCAGGCCGGGCACGTAGGGAAAGGTCAGCGGACGCTCGGCCGACTGCCGCTCGATTTCTTTGAGGTCGGGAAACGAATAGACAATCACCCCGGCGTAACCCATCGCCTCGCGGCCGCGCCGGGACAAGGCGATGTCCGCCCCGGCCACGGTGCGGAGGGCGCCGAAGTCTTTCTCTTTTTTCAGGCGGCCTCGCATCTCGAGCTGCAGCCGGGCGGCTTCCGGCGGGGTGAGGTCCCAGCGGTGAGGGACGGTGGCCTGCATGGGCCGATTCTACTGCGGCGGGTCAGAGGAAAACAGGCAGGAAAAGCGCGGCTCTAGCCCTTTTTCAATTCAGCCAGCACCAGCTGGGCCACCGCCTTCAGAGTTTCGAAAATGCCGCTGCCGGTGATGGCTACCGCCTCGACGGTGGGCTCGTTTTTGAGCTGCAGCTCTTTCTTCAAGTCCTCGACCGGCAGGGCGCTGGGCAGGTCGCGCTTGTTCAGCTGCAGCACGTAGGGGATGGTCTGGAAGTCGAAGCCGTGGTCTTTCAAGTTGTCCTGGAGGTTTTCGAGCGTCTCCAGGTTGGCGTCCATCCGCTCTTCCTGCGAGTCGGCCACGAACACCACGCCGTCGACACCCTTCAGGATGAGTTTGCGGCTGGCGTCGTAAAAAACCTGGCCGGGGACGGTGTAGAGGTGGAAGCGGGTCTTGAAGCCGCGCACCGTTCCCAAGTCCAACGGCAGGAAGTCGAAGAAAAGCGTGCGGTCGGTCTCCGTCGCCAGCGAAATCATCTTGCCTTTCTGGTTCGGGTTGGCGTTGTCGTAGATCCACTGCAGGTTGGCGGTCTTGCCGCCCAAGCCGGGCCCGTAGTACACCAGTTTGCAGTTGATTTCCCGCGCGGCGAAGTTGATGAACGACACGAGCTTCCCCTAACGAGCCGGGCTCAAGCGTTCGTTTATAGCACAGGCAAAAGCTCCGCGCAACCCAATGCTATTTGGCCGGCCAGGGCTGCGTCCTTTTTTTCGCGGGAGCGAATATCGGCAGCATACTACACGGCCCTTGTTAACCGCTGTAGCGTAAGTCACATACGGGAGCGCCAAATAGTGTCAGTTTGAATGACCAAACACGTCCGTCAAAAAAACACATTCCGTCGGCTTGCATTGACTTGACCACACGCAATTTGCTATAAGTTTTGCGGGTTTTTGCCCACATGGCGAAGAAACAGCGCAGGAAGAAGTCCCGCGGGGCCGCGAAGAGGAGCCGCGCGAGCGAACGAGCGCGGCGCGCGCGCGCGGGACGGTCCTCGGCGAAAGCCGCGCTGGCCCGCCTGGTGGTGCCGCCCAAGGTGGTCGATCCTCGTGTGGCTCAGGTGATGAAGGTGTACGAAGGGGCCATGCGCCACTTCAATCACCAGAACTTCCGCCGCGCCAAAGAAATCCTGGAGAAAGTGCTGGCAGGGCCGAGCCGCGAGCTGGCGGAGCGGGCGCGGGTCCATCTGGCCATCTGCGAGCAGCGCCTGCAGCGCGCCCCGGCAGTGCACCTGCGCGGGGCGGACGACCATTACCACTACGCGGTGTCGCAAATCAACTCGGGGAATTATGAGGAGGCGCGGGCGCATCTGGAAAAGGCGCGCAAGCTCGCGCCCAAGGCCGACCACGTCTACTACGCCCTGGCCTCGGTGGCGGCCCTCACCGGGGAGCCGGAGGAAGCTTGCAAGCACCTGGCCCAGGCCATCAAGCTCCGCCCCGAGAACCGCTACCACGCCCGCAACGACTCCGACTTCAAGCCGCTTGAGGACGACGTCCGCTTCCAGGAGTTGCTCTACCCGGAGCGGGGCGGCGCCCGGCTCACCGAGCTCCGCACCTGATCTCCGCCGCGCGAGAACCGCTGGCTCTTCCACCCGCACCTGTGGTCTCATAGAAGCGACTGTGACTGCTGATGCCTGCTGACCTCGCCATCGTCGTGCTGGCCGCCGGCAAGGGCACCCGGCTGAAATCCGGGCGCGCCAAGGTACTCCACCAGGCAGGCGGACTCCCGCTCATCGCGCAGGTTTTGCGCTCCTTGACTCCGCTAACGCGCGGAAGCCGTGCCTCCACGGCGGGCGTCTGGGTGGTGGTCGGCCACCAGGCCGACGCGGTGCGTGCGGCCGCGGAACCGTTCGCGGTGCGCACAGTCGTGCAGCGGCCGCAACTCGGCACCGGCCACGCCGTGGCCCAGGCCCTGAAGGTCCTGCCGCGCGGCAGCGCGCGCCTGCTCGTTCTGCCCGGCGACGCCCCGCTGCTGCGGCCGGAGACGCTTCAGGCTTTGGTGCGGGCGCACGCCGAACAGGGCGTGGCCGCCACCGTGCTGACGGCCGAGCTGGAGGAGCCGCGCGGCTACGGCCGCATCGTGCGGGACGCCTCCGGCGGCGTCGAGGCCATTGTCGAGCAAGGGGCGCTGCCGCCCGAGCAGGCCGGCCTGCGCGAGGTCAACTCCGGCACCTATGTCTTCAACCGGGCGAAGCTTGCCGGCGTGCTCGGAAAGCTCGGCCGGGACAACGTCCACCGCGAGTACTATCTGACCGACGCCATCAAACTGCTGCGGCAGGGCGGGGAGAGCGTGGCGGCGCACCTCGCCCGCGAGGCCGACGAAATCCTGGGAGTCAACACCCCCGCGGAGCTCGCCCGCGTGGACACCGTGCTGCGCTGGCGCAAAGCCGAGGCGTTGATGGCCGCCGGCGTGACCCTCTACCAGCCCGAGACCCAGGCCATCGACCCGGACGTTGCCATCGGCCCGGACACTATCGTCGAGCGGGGCGTGGAGCTGCGCGGGGCCACCCGCCTCGGCCGCCGCTGCCACATCGGGGCTTCCTCGATCCTCGTGAACGCCGTCCTG
>MEKM01000091.1:0-114 GCA_001766965.1 Acidobacteria bacterium RIFCSPHIGHO2_01_FULL_67_28
GACCGCCGCATGTAGCCCGGGCCCCAGCGGCGGATGGTATAGACCGCCACCGCCCAGACGACAATCACGGTAAAGATGGCGACGAGTTGCGCGGTTTCCATGGCGCGCTCCTTT
>MEKM01000091.1:171-247 GCA_001766965.1 Acidobacteria bacterium RIFCSPHIGHO2_01_FULL_67_28
AAAGCAAGCGGCAGTGCTTCCCACCCCGCTTTGGGCCTTCTCATCAAGGAAGGTTTAGTGGGGCAGACATTCCTGT
>MEKM01000091.1:286-6101 GCA_001766965.1 Acidobacteria bacterium RIFCSPHIGHO2_01_FULL_67_28
GGTGACAGACAAGAATGTCTGTCCTACTGGTGTGTGCCGCGACGGTCAGGCGCTGGAGGAGAGGGAGGCCAGGGTTTTGTCGACGAACTCCGTCAGGCGGCGGCGGGTGGGGTCGTCCACCTCGAACTGGACGCCGAGGCTGCGGGCGGAATGCTGGCGGACGACGCGAGCGGCGAGGCTCACTCCCTGCGCGTGGCCGGGAATGGAAAACTCCAGGCGCACGGGCGAGCCGAGGGGGGGCAGCTCGGGCAGCTCCAGCAGCGCGCCGCTGGCGCTCAAGTTGATGCTCTGGCCGGTGACCTGGCGGGCGATGCCGGCGACGGCGCCTCCCTCGGCCTGCCAGCGGCACCGCATCAGCAGCGCCACGGGAGCGCGCTGGTAGCGGCGGCGCTCTTCGAGCATCAGGCCGCGGGCGGCGTTCAGGAGCTTGCCGAGCTGCTGCGCGGTCACGGGCTTGTGCAGGAAGAAGTTGATGCCGGCCTGAAAGCTGTCCTGCATGGCGGTGGGCTCGGGCGACGCGGAGATGACGACCAGGGGAACGGTGGCGTTGGACTTGGAGCGGCGGATGCGCCGGGCCAGCTCCAGCCCGTCCAGCTCCGGCATGAGGAGGTCGAGGAAGACGCCGTCGAATTTTTCCCGCTCGATGAGCTCGGCGGCGAGGGTGCTGCTCGCCACCAGGCGGGGCTCGGCGCCCATCTGCCCGAGCACCTCGCCGAGCAGATGCAGCATGGCCTGGTCGTCTTCCACCACCAGGATCTTCGGCTTGAAGTGCACGGCTCCTCCCTGGCGCCACGGGACAAACTCCGGCGCGTGCGGGAAGAGTGGTCGGAACCTCTGCGGAAGAAGCGGCCGCGGCAATGATACGGGCGGCGGGCGCCGGTGTCAACGCCCGGCGGCTACGCCCCGCCGGGCATCCGGGCCAGGTGGCGCTCGGCAAAGCTCTTCAGGGCGTCGCGCTGCTCGGCGGTCAAACGGGCGAACTTGAGGGCGCACTGGGAACCGCTGGCGCGCACCACCTCCGCTTTCAGGTTGAAGGGCGGCAGACCGGCGAGGGCGAAGTCGACGGTGACTTCCGTGCCCGCGGCGGGCGGGTTGCCCAGCGCCAGCAGCAGGCCGCCGGCGCTGACGTCGATGGTCTTGGCGGTGATTTTCTTGTCGGCCCACAGGCAGTGCACGGGGACGCTCAACGGCACGCGCAGATAGCGCCGGCGCTCTTCCAGCATGGCGCCGCGGCTGGCGTTGAGCAGCCGGCCGAGCTCCTTCTGCCCGATGGGCTTGGAGAGGAAAAAGGTCACGCCCATCTGGAAGCCCTGGGCGATGGAGCGGGTGTCGGTGTGCTCGGTGATCATGGCGATGGGAATCTTGGCGTTGGACTTCGAGTGGCGGATGAGTTTGGTGAGCTGCTCGCCGCTGAGCTCGGGCGTGTCCCAATCAAGGAAGGCGCCATCAAACTTTTCTTTGTTCAGCAGCTCCGCCGCCTTTTTGCTGCTGGCGAAACATTTCGGCGTCGCGCCCATTGTCTTGAGCGTCGCCTCCAGTTGCCGCAGCGCGGCCGTGTCGTCTTCCACCACGAGAATCTTCGGTTTGGGCGCCATGGGAACCTCTTCGGATGGACTCGCTGATGATAGGCGTCGCGACTCCCGGTGTCAACGCGGGGGCTACTTCTTGGCTTTGGCGATGGCGAGCAGCAACGAGTCGGTCGCGCCCAGCGCCCGCAGCTTGCGCTCGGCGTCGTCGGTCAGCTCGAAGCTCACCCCGCGGTCTTTCACAATCGTCTCCAGCCGCGCCGGGGTCACCCCCGCCTCGAGCAGCTTCAGCACGTCTTCGAGCCCGAGCGTGGTCTCGGGCGGCTTAGGGGGCGGCGGCTCGGGGGGCTTGGCCGCGGCGAGCTGGACTTCGATGGTGCGGTTCTCGCCGGCCTCAAGCGTGAGCGTGCGGTTCCACTCCTCGTACTCCTTCTTGCTCAAGCGCAGGCGGTGCTCCCCGGGCGCGAGGTCGCTGACCTTGATGCGGCCCTCGCTCGAGGTCGTGCCGCGGAACTCGTCCTCGACGTAAAACTCCGCTCCGCCTGGCTGGGCTTCAATCTGCAGTGAAGCGGTTTGCGGCGGTGGCGGCGCCGGGGCCGGCGGCGGACGCAGGCGCGCCACAACGCTGTCGAACTCGCGCACGGCGCTGACGATCTCCTGCCAGTCGCGGGCGTTCTGCCACTCGAACTTGGCGCCGGGGTTTTCCGGCAGGCTCGGGTCGACATGGAAGAAGTGATAGGTGCCGCCGCTGCGCATGCGGCCGGCGGCGGCGAACTTCAGCTCCGCTTCGGGCAGCGATGTGCCGATGAGCGTCCACTGCCGCGCCACGGTCAGGGCGGTGCGGGGAAACTCGAAGGCGTGCCCCAGGTCTTTCGCCGGCCACTTCACTTCGAAGCGGATCGTCTCCCGGTCGACGTAGAGGTAGCCGACGCAGCCGCTGGCGGTGTGTTGGTGGGCGACGGCGATGCGGATCTGCGGGTTGGGCTCGTCGCGGACGAGCTGCACCGACCGGCTGGCGTCGATGGCGAACGTGCCGGCCGGATAGACCTCGGCGCGCGCGGCCACTACCACCGGCACGTCGTGGGGCACGCCCGCGCGCACGAACTGGAGAATGACCCGCTGGCCGACGGGCGTGGCCGTGATCTTCTTCACCAAATCGTCGCCCGCGGCCACCGGCTCGCCGTTCCAGGCCACGATGACGTCGCCCGGGCGCAAGTCGGCGCGCGCCGCCGGGCTGTTCCCGGCCACGGCCTGGACGTACACGCCTTCCCGCAGCCCCGCCGCGCGCACGCGCTCCTGGTTTTCCGCGGGGTCGGCGGGGAACTGCACGCCGATGGAGCCCGCCGGCGGCGCGGCCTGCTGCGCCGCCGCCGGCGCCCCCAGCAGTAGCCCCACCAGTGCGACCGCCAGCCCCGGTGTCATTCCGACCCCGCCCATTCTCACTCCCGTGGCACCGGCGCCTCGCCGGTGTTCACTGTGTCCACAGGCCAGAGGCCTGTGCCACCAAGAGGAGAATGGGCGGGGGAGGAATCTCTTCTTGGTCACAGCAGGGACCCTCTTACTTCTTGGCCTTGGCGATGGCGAGCAGGAGTTCCGCGGTGGCGCCCGCCTCGCGGAGCTTCCGTTCGGCTTCCTCCGTCAACTCAAAAGCCACGCCGCGCTGCTTGACAATGGTTTCCAGGCGGGCCGGCGTGACGCCGGCATTCAACAGCTTAAGGGTATCGTCGAGCGAGAGCGCGGTTTCCGGGACCGCCTCGGCGAGCTGCACCTCCACGGTGCGGGTTTCGCCGGCGGTCAACCTCACCGTGCGGCTCCACTCCTGGTAGCCCTTGCGGGCGAGACGCAAGCGGTGCTCTCCGGGAGCAAGGTCGGCCACCACCAAGCGGCCTTCGGCGCTGGTGGTGCCTTTGAACTGGTCGTCCACATAGAATTCGGCGTTCCCCGGCTGCGCCTCGATCTGGAGCGTCGCCGTCTTGGGGGGCTCCGGCGCGGGCGGCGGGGCTAGAGGCGCAACGGCTGTCGGCGGTGCGGCCGGCTGCACGCGGGCGAGAGCGACCTCGAAATTGTCTAGCGCCTCCAGCAGCGGCTCTGGCTGGATGAATCCGTCACGCCCTACAGCCCTGGACCCTGCCTGATAGATATGAAGGTGGTAGGGCTTGCCCTGGACAAGCCGGATCTCGACACCGCTGTACCAGCGTTTGGCACCGGCAAACTGCGTGCGGGAGACTGAAAAGCCGTGCTCCCGATAGCGTGCCGCATTGCCGCCCCCTTCGGCATCCGTGACTTCGTACCGAATGGCGTTCCGGGAAACGTAGAGGTTTCCAAAGCACCATGTGAACTTAGGCAGGGTTTTGTGTTGGTGCCCCGCGCGGAAGAGTAGTGTGGGTTGGTCCTCCAGCTGCACCAACTCCGCCGCTTGTTGCGCCCCGACCGGCATGACCGCCAGCAGCAGGGCTGCCAGCAGTAACCCGAGTTTCGAGTTTCGCTTTTCAAGTTTCGGCATTACTTCTTGGCCTTGGCGATGGCGAGCAGGAGCGTGTCGGTGGCGCCCAGCGCCCGCAGTTTGCTCTCGGCGTCCTCGGTCAGCTCGAAGCTCACCCCGCGCTCCTTGACAATCGTCGCGATGCGGGCGGGCGTGACCCCGGCTCCCAAGAGCTTGAGTACTTGCTCCAGGGTGAGTCCCACGGAGGCCGCCGGTTCGGCAGCGGCCTCGACCCGGCGCACCTTGACCGTGGTCCGGCCTTCTGCTCCGTCCACGTTCTTGGCCACAATCTCGATGTTGTTCTCGCCGGCCTGGAGCGGGACGTCTTCCACCCAGAACTCCATCGCCCGCTCCGAGCGCGGCAGCATGGCCGCCACCTGCCCCGCCACCCGCACCGCCACCACTGCCCGCGCATCCATCGCAATCCCCCGGACCGTGACTTTCTCCCCCGCCACCTGCGCCCCCGCCCCAGGCTCCAGCACCACTACCTCGGGCGCCGGAGGCGACGCAGCGCTGCTTGGTGCCTGGGCGTCCTTCGGAACCACCCACCACTTCCGTTCCCGCCTCAACTCTTCTATTGGGGTCGTGTTTAACCGGTGGGCAAGCCGCCTTATGTCCTCCTCGGATGCTTGGTTCAAGAACTCAATGTATTCGTTCAAGTCCAGCGTTGTGGCCATAAGTGTCCCGTGCGTGCCCACACTAGCCCCGACCAAGTTGTGGATCAGTTCCATCTGTCTTCTGAGGCCATTCTCGTTGAGCGACACCGTCTTTGAGGCCCCAGGAGGCGCAGGGGGTGCTTCGATGTCCTTTAGGCCCTCCCACCATCTGCGCTGCTTCTGCAGGTCTTGTATCCGAGTCGTCTTTATCCGATACGCAAGCTTTTTGACATCCTCCGCGGTCGCTTCGTCTAAGAACGCAGCGAACTGGTCAATGTCCTCCTCCGACAAGTTCTCGACAAGCATGTAGTACTTTCCCCCGGCATCGGAGCCCGCCTTCTTCAACTGAACCATGGTCATCGTCAATTCAAAGAATCTTGCCTGTCCGTTAGCCGTAGTCTTAAGCGTAATCGCCGTTACGTTGGCCTCGAGTCGGGGGGAC
Source organism: Acidobacteria bacterium RIFCSPHIGHO2_01_FULL_67_28 (assembly GCA_001766965.1). Lineage (GTDB taxonomy): Bacteria > Acidobacteriota > Terriglobia > Acidiferrales > 2-02-FULL-67-57 > 2-02-FULL-67-57. Next base: position 5,393 of record MEKM01000091.1, read on the forward strand.
TGGGCCAGTACGGGAGAGACGAGGGCCAAGACCACCAGCGTCGATAAGAGTAGTTTTCCCAGGTTTCGCATTTGATGCTCCTGCTGATTCCAAGGATCGGGAAACTGTCCCGGTGAGGAGAAAAGCTGTAGGGGGTCGGTGTTCACGCTTCTCCCCTAATAGCCCCAATTCGGGCCCGGCTCCTGCAAAGGGAGCGCTGGACACCTGAGCCGGCGCAGAACCGACACGAAAGAGAACAAACACAAGTAGAAGAACCGACGAGGACAAGAAACCCTTCCGGGCTCCGAAGTACGCTCCGGTATTCTTTTCTCATTGTTCCTTCAGTCGCCAGAGCTTGATGGTGTCGTCACCACTCCCGGAGGCGAGCAGGTGGCCGTCGGGGCTGAAGGCAACGGCATTGACCATGTCAGTATGACCGGTCAGAGTGCGGACCTCCCGTCCCGTGGCCACGTCCCAGAGCTTGACCGTTTTGTCCTCGCTGCCGGAGGCCAGCCAGCGGCCGTCGGGGCTGAAGGCGACGTCACGGACGTGGCGGGTGTGCCCGGTCAACACACGCAGTTCGCGTCCGGTTGCCACGTCCCAGAGCCTGACGGTTTTGTCGTCGCTGCCCGAGGCCAGCCAGCGGCCGTCGGGGCTGAACGCGATGGTACGAATCCAGCCCCTGTGGCCGCTCAAGGTACGCAGCTCGCGCCTCGTAGCCACATCCCAA
>MEKM01000091.1:6116-6211 GCA_001766965.1 Acidobacteria bacterium RIFCSPHIGHO2_01_FULL_67_28
TCTTTACCCCCGGAGGCCAGTAGTTGCCCGTCGGGGCTGAAGGCGACAGCGACGCTTTTCATGACATCCCAGCGCCACATCGAGAACCCATGTCC
>MEKM01000092.1 GCA_001766965.1 Acidobacteria bacterium RIFCSPHIGHO2_01_FULL_67_28
GCAGCGTGATCGTGGTCGAGGCCGACACGGGCCGGGTGCTGACCATCGTCAACCAGCCGCTGGCGCTCTCGGCGGGCTTCAAGCCCTGCTCGACCATCAAGCTGGCCGTGGCCCTGGGGGCGCTGGAAGAGGGCTTGATCACCGGCGACACCCTGCTGCGGGTCTCGCGCCGCGAGTCCATCAACCTCACCGAAGCCCTAGCCTACTCGAACAATCCCTTCTTCGAGATCCTCGGCAAGAAGATGGGCTTTGAAAAGGTCTCCGCCTACTCCCGCTTGCTGGGCTTTGGCGAGCTGGCGGGCTACCTGATCGAAGACGAATACCCCGGCTCCTTTCCCACCACGCCGCCGGCGAACGGCGGGGTGGCGCGGCTGTCGAGCTACGGCGAGGGAGTCAAGGTGACCCCGCTGCAGCTGGCGGCCTTGATGGCTGCCTTCGCCAACGGCGGCAGGCTGTACTACCTGCAGTACCCGCGCTCGGACGGTGCCCCGGCCGCGTTCACGCCCCGGGTGAAGCGCCATCTGCCCATTCAGCGCTGGCTGCCGGAGCTGCGCGCCGGGATGGAAGCGGCGGTGCTGTACGGCACCGCGCGCGTCAGCGCCGAAGCCGAGGAGCACATCCTGGGCAAGACCGGCACCTGCGGCGAGGAGCGGGCCAAGCTGGGCTGGTTCTCCTCCTATGGCGAGCTGCCCACGGGCGACCGCCTGGCGGTGGTGGTGCTGCTGCGGGGCGGCTCCGCGCTTAGCGGCCCCAAGGCCGCCGAAGTGGCCGGCCAGGTCTACCGCGGCTTGAGCCAGACCTACCTGCTGGCCGATCAGCCGGAGACGCCCACGCTCAAGCCCGCCACCAGCAACTGATCTTTTCCCCCTCGCCGAAACGTCTTGCCAACCCCGCGGGCGTTGTGTACCTCTTAGGGGGTAGCGGCGAGGAATGGGTTTTGCCCCGCGGAGCGGGGCGCATTCCTCGTCGGTCTTGGTCGAAGAGAAATCAGATGAGTCTCGGACGAAGAATTCTTCTGGCGCTGGCGGTGCTCGTTGTCGTGCTCGTTGTCGCGGCGGCCGTCTTTGTCTACACCTTCGACGCCAACCGCTACCGGGGCGTCATCCTGGCGCAATTGAGCGGCTCGGTGAACCGTCCCGTCGAGGCCGCCGACCTGGAGCTGCGCCTGCTGCCGCTGCGGCTGCGCCTGAACCAGGTGCGCATCCCGGAAGATCCGGCCTTTGCGGCAGAGGAGTTTGTCCGGGCGGACGCCGTGCAGTTCGACTTGAGCCTCTGGTCGCTCCTGCGGGGCGAAACCCGCGTGGAAACGCTCGAGCTCGACCGCCCCGTTGTCTATCTCCGCCAGAACGCCGCCGGCGACTGGAACGTGGCCACCTTGGCGGCCGCGCCGGAGCCGGCGGAAAAACCGGCGACGCCCCCGCCGAGCGGGGCCGGGCCCGCCGAGGCGCCCGTGCGGGATTGGCGCCTGCGGGACGGGACCATCGTCATCGAGCGCGCGGGGCAGCCGACTTTGCGGTTAACCGGCGTGGAGCTGGCAGTGGACGACTTGAGCACTACCGCGGCCTTTCCTTTTCAGTTGGCGGTGAGCTTTTCTCCCGAGAGCCGCGTGAGCGCCGACGGCCGTCTGGGCCCGCTCGACCTGGCGGCGCCCGCGCGCACGCCGGTCGACGCCAAGGTGACGATGGAGAATTTCCGCCCGGCGGCCCTGGCCACGTTGGTGGCGGTGCCGCCGGAGCTCAAGCGGCTGGGGGCGCTCGGCGGCACGGTCACGGTGCGGGCGACGCCCGAGGAGATTGTGTTGGGCGGCCGGGCCTCGCTGCTCGGCGCCCAGGCCGGCGACAACGTTGACGTGGAGTTGATGAAGGTCGCGCTGCCGCCAGACTTCAGTTGGGTCAAGCTCGACGGCACCACGGTCGCCTACCGCGGCGCCCGCGTGCGGGGAACCGGCACCGTGACGCTTGGCCCGGCGCAGACCCTCGACCTCGAGATTCAAACCTCCGACGCGGATCTGGCGGCTTTGCAGGCGATTCCGCCCCGGCTCGGCTACAAGCTTCCGCCGCTGCCCCCGGCCACCGGCAAGCTGACCGCCGACCTCAAAGCCAGCGGGGCGCTTTCGAACCCGCTCCTCACCGGCACGGCGAGCTTCCGCGATCTGGCCGTCACGCTCGAAGGTTTTGCCCAGCCGCTTCAGGTCAAAGCGCTCGAGCTCAAGCTCGAAGCGGAGCGCATCACCGCCGCGCCCTTTGCGCTCTCGCCTGAGCCCGGCGTGAGCCTGACGCTTTCGGGGGCGGTGACGAACTACCGCACCGAGCCCGCCATCGACGCCCGCGTCGGCGGCGGCGAGGTGCCGCTCGCGCCGCTGGTGGCGCTGGCGGAGCGGTTCGGAGTGAAACTTCTGGCGGAAGGCCAGCAGCTCACCGGCTTCGTGCAGCCCGACCTGGCCGTGAGCGGGCCGCTGGCGGAGCCCGCCCGGATGACCTACGCCGGCACGCTCAAGTTCCGCGCTCTTTCCGTGAAGATTCCCGAGCTGGCGCGGCCGGTGGAAGCGCCGGCGTTGAGCCTGCAAGTGGACCCGCAACGCCTGGTGGCGGCGCCGTTTACGCTCTCGCCCGAGCCGGGGCTGAACCTGACCGTGGCCGCCGCGGTGGAGGACTATCGTGGCGCCGGCCGTCTGAAAGCCCGGGTGACAGGAGAGGAAGTGCCGCTCGAGCCGCTCTTGGCTCTGGCCAAGGCGTTCGGCAAGAATCCTCTGCCGGAAGGCTACCAACTCGCCGGGCGCGTGCGGCCGGCGATTGACTTGAGCGGGCCGCTGGCCGAGCCCGCCAAGATCGGCTACGAAGGCACGCTCGGCTTCCGCGACCTGGCGGTGACCGTGCCGGCGGTGCCCGAGCCCATCCGCATCGCCGCGCTCGAGCTGGGGCTGAATCCGACGCGGCTCTCGGCCGAGCCTTTCGTCGCCCAGATTGGGCAGAAGTTGAGCGCTCGGATCGGCTTCCGCCTGGACAATTATCAAACCCGCCCGGCGGTGCAGGCGCGCGTCGAGACCGACGCCGCCGACCTGGAGGCGCTGCTGGGCCTGGCGCGGGCGCTGGGGACGGACCCGCTGCCGGGCGGCCGCGCCACCGGACGAGTGAGCGCGGCGGTGGACGCCCGTGGCCTGCTGGGGGAGAAGGCGCCTCCGCTCGAGTTGAGCGGCCGGGCCGAGCTTGCGGGAGCTTCGGTGCAATTGGCCGCGCTGACCCAGCCGCTCGGGATCGAGCAGGCCGACGTCGAGTTCGCCCCCGACCGCCTCCAGGTCACGAACCTGCGCCTCGCGGCTGCGGGCTCGAAAGTGCAGGGCTCGCTCGGCGTCGCCAACTTCGCGGCGCCCCGGGTGAGCTTCGAGTTCCGGGGCGACCGGCTCGACACCGACGCCCTGGCGGCGCTCTTCGGAGCGGCGCCGCCCTCGACGGCGCCCCCGGCTGCGCCGGCGAAACGGCGGCGCGTCTCCGAGCTTTTCCTGTCGCGCGTCTACGCCCAGGAAAAAACGAGCGACTGGTTCGCGCGCTTGAGCGGTCGCGGACAGCTCGAGTTCGACCAGGTCAAGCACGGGACGCTGACGCTGGGCCCGGTGGCGGCTCCGGTCGCGATCGCCAACCAGGTCGTTACCTGCGACCCCGTTCAGTTCGGGCTCTACGAGGGCGGCGGCCGCGGCCGGCTGGTGGTGGACCTCACCGGGGACAAGCCGGCGGTGGAGTTCAACGGACTGCTGCGCAACGTGGACGCCAACAGGCTGCTGTCGGAAAACTCGGAGTCGAAGAACCGCCTGCAGGGCCGGCTGGGCGGAACGGTGACGCTGCGCTTCCAGGGGAGCGAGCGGCCGCAGATCGTCCGCACGGCGAAAGGCCAGGGCGAGGTGACGCTGGTGAACGGCCGGCTGGCGCAGCTGAACTTGAGCAAGGAGCTGGCGGCGGTGGGGCAGCTGGCCGGGTTGAGCCTCGACCAGCGGGACACCCCCATCGAAGACATGGCGAGCCAGTTCACCCTGGCCGACGGCTGGGTCCGCACCGACAACCTGACCTTGCGCTCGCCCGACTTGACCATGGTCGCCGCCGGCGGCTTCAGCCTGGAAGACGAGCTCAACTTCGAAGGCACGGCGGTTTTTTCGCCCGAGGCCAGCCAGCGCATCTCGAGCCGCAGCCCGCTCGGGGGTTTTCTGACGGACGACCAAGGGCGGGTGGTGGTGCCGTTCCTCGTGCGCGGCACCTTCGCGGCGCCGAAAATCGTGCCCGACGCCAAGCGTTTGCTGCAGATGAAGGTCGGCGGCGGCAGCGGCGGCTTGCGGGACATCCTCGAGCGGATCCGCAAGCCCAAGGAGACGCCGAAGTGACCTACCTCGAAGTCCGCTACCGCTACGCCGGGCCGCTCACCGCGGCGCAATTGATGCGCCTGGGCGAGCTCCCCGGCCACTACGGCGTTTTGCGCGTTCACCTCGACGAGGCCGAGTCCACCGCCCGCATCCTCTTCGACGCTTCCCGCCTGAAGGAGAGCGAGGTAGTGCACTGGGTCCGCCGCGCGGGGATTCCTTTGACCGAGAAGGTCGCCGTCAGCCCGCCCGCCGCCTGAAACGCCCGAGACAATTGGTTAGGGATGATTCTGGAGGAAGGTGGCGACCCGTGCCTTCGATGGGGGTCCGGGCCGGCTTGGGAGGGGCCGGCACGGATTGGGGTTGGCGATGCAGTTTCTTCCTAGCCTGAACCGGACTAAGGAGAGAAACAAACCAACAGCCTGGAGTCGGGTGCGGGGGTTGCGCCCGCCACGCCGACTGCCAGGCTGCTGGTTCCGCAGAGCGCGAGCCGCCACTCTTCCGCTTCGTCCTTATGCACGACGCCCGCCAAACTGCGCGCTTCTTCAACCGCCTGCAACGCAAGTACTTGGAGTCGCCACGGGTCTTGGCGATTTCAGAACTTCTCCCAAGACGGGAAGAGCTCGCGCTCCTTCGGGAACAACTCCCCCGGCGGATGAGCCGGGGCGGGTGGCCCACCCTTCGCCGTTTGAAGGGTGGGGAGTTCGAGTGCTTCCGGCGCTTGTGCTATGATTCTTGCTGCCGCGCTGGTTGCCCCGCGGTGTGAAAGCCGATGAAGAGTTGCCCTGCCTGCCAGAATCTCTACCCGGCGAATTTCACCGTTTGCCCGAAGGACGGCGTGACCCTGCGCACGGTGACCGAGCTCTCCGAGGGCGCGGTGCTGCGGGGCAAGTACCAGATTCTGGGGAAGCTCGGCCAGGGCGGGATGGGCATCGTCTACAAGGCCCGGCACCTGCACTTCGACGAGATCTGCGCGCTGAAGGTAGTCACCTCGCACCTGGCGGACGAGGCGGGCTTCCTGCAACGCTTCCGCGCCGAGGCGCTGGTGATGCGCAAGCTCGCCCACCCCAACGCCGTGCGCGTCCAGGATTTCGACGAGACCGAAGACGGCCGGCCGTTCATGGTGATGGAGTACGTCGAAGGCCGCAGCCTGGATAAGCTCCTCGCCACCGGCATCCCCTTTCCGCCCCGGCGCGCCGTGCGCATCACCATGCAGGCGGCGAGCGCCCTCGGCGCCGCCCACCAGCTGGGCATCATCCACCGCGACATCAAGCCCGCCAACATCCTGCTGGCCCAGACCGCGGACGGCGGCGACCTGGTCAAGGTGCTCGACTTCGGCGTCGCCAAGGTGAAGGAAGGCAGCACGCTGGTGATGGGGGCCTCGCTCACCCGCACCGGCTTCGTGGTGGGGACGCCCGAGTACATGTCGCCCGAGCAGGCCCGCGGCGTGCGCGGCGAGGAGCTCGACGGCCGCACCGACCTCTACTCGCTGGGCGTGGTGCTCTACGAGATGCTCACCGGCCGCCTGCCCTTCACCGCCGACACCCCGGTGATGATGCTGATGGCCCACGTGCAGACCGAGCCGCTCGACCCACGCCAGCTGCGGGCCGACTTGCCGGCGCCGCTGACCGCGCTCGTGCTGCGGACGCTCGAAAAAGACCCGGACCGCCGCTTCGCTTCCGCCGAGGCCCTGCGCGAAGCCCTGGAATCTCTCGAGCAGGACCGCACCGTGCGCTTGACCCCGGCGCCCGCGCCCTCCGCCGTGCGCGGCGTGCCCACGCCCCGCGTCCCTCCGCGCGTTCCGCCCCCGGAAGGACGCATTAGTCCTCCCGGGGCCAAGCAGGCGGTGCTGGCGGCGCCGGCGATGGCCCGGCCGGCGCGTCCTGTGTTCGCCCCGGCGGAAGAGGCGTCGCGCTCGCCGTGGATGTACATCGCCATCGGGGTAATCGTCCTGGCCGGCGCGGCCGGAGGATTCCTGTGGTACCGCAGCTCAAGGCCGGCGCCCGCTGAAGCTCCCGTGCCAACCGTCGAGACTTCGCCGCCAGCGCCGAGCCCCCAGCCCGCCACGCCGCCGGTGACCGAGACCGCTCCGCCGGCTCCGACGGAAACACAGCAGGGAGGCGAGAGCGAAGAAGTGCGCCGATTGCTCGAATACGGCCGCGACGCCATGCGCCGGGGCGACCGCGAGTCCGCCGCCGGATTCTTCCGCGGCGCGTTGGCTCTCGACCCCGAGAACCGCCTGGCCCGCGAAGGATTGCGCCGCGCCCAGCGCCCGCCCGAGCCCGTCCGGCCCGCCGCCCCGAAGATTGACGAGGCGGCCGTCCTCCGCCTGATGCAGGACGGCAAGCAGGCCATGGACGCCGGCCGCTACGAAGAGGCCATCCGCAACTTCCAGGCTGTGCTCGACCTCGACCCCAACCACCCTGGGGCGCAGCGCGGCCTGGCCATGGCCCGCCGCGCCCTCACCGCCGAGCAGGAAGTCCTCCGGCCCCGCTAAGTTTCCCTTCTTCCGCCGCTCGTGGTAGGGTGCGGCGCACAAACCAACCTGCGAGGCGACTTTATGAGCGGCTACCGCTGGTTCCGCGCCGGCGACCTGAACGCCTTCTTCGCCCTGATGTTCGACAACGTGGCCAACCTCGTCATCCTGGCGAGTTTGCTGATCGGCGCTTTCCATTTCCCCAAAGACATCGTGCTGTACCGCATGGTCCCCGGCACCGCTGTGGGCGTGCTGGTGGGCGACCTGATTTACGCCTGGCTGGCGGGGCGGCTGGCGCGGCGCAGCGGGCGCAACGACGTCACCGCCATGCCCCTCGGCATCAACGCCCCGAGCGTCTTCGGGATGTCGTTCGCCGTGCTCGGGCCCGCGTATTTGCTGACCGGCGACGCCGAGCTTGCCTGGAAGATGGGGATGGCCGTGACCGTCCTCGTGGGGCTCTTCAAGATGGGGCTGGCGCTGGCGGGGAACGCGGTGCGGGCCGCCGTGCCCCGGGCGGCGCTGCTCGGCTCCATCGGCGGCGCCGGCCTGGCGCTCATCGGA